>DASWOE010000444.1:0-3943 GCA_036398875.1 Rhizomicrobium sp. | reverse complement strand
ACACGGCCAGAACAAATACCGTAATGGCGTCCATGGCTGATTCCTTCCCCTTGTCGGCCCGGCGGCGACACTATCCCAGCACCGATATAATAGCGCCATGGGCGGCGAAAAGGCCTTGAAAGGCGCGGCGCCTCGCCTAGCGTTCGATTGTCCGGCCGGCCGGATTTTGGCAAGGATAGGCACAGCGGGGATGATGTGATTCGTTTGGAGATGAACATGAACCGCTTTCGGCTCTTCAGCATGGTGTTTGCGGGGTTGGCCGCCCTGACGCTCTCGCTCGGCCCCACCGCCGCCGACGACGCCGACGGCGATACCTTCACGCCGAACGAGATCGTCCAGGCGGGGTCGGACTTCTTCGGCGTGACCACCGAGGTGATGGCCAAGGCGGTGCAGCGCGTCACCGGGGACCTCGGCCTCCCCGACGGTTACATCAAGGGCGACGAGGGCTCGGGCGCCTTCGTCGTCGGCCTGCGCTACGGTTCCGGCTGGCTGATCCGCAAGAACATGGAGCCCAAGAAGGTCTACTGGAAAGGCCCTTCGGTCGGCTTCGACTTCGGCGGCAACGGCGCGAAGGTCTTCACGCTGGTCTACAATCTCAAGCAAGAGCGGCGGCTGTACCAGCGCTTTCCCGGCGTGGAGGGCAGCATCTATTTCGTCGCCGGCATCGGGGTGAACTATCTGCGCTCCGGCGGCGTGACGCTGGCGCCGATGCGCACCGGCGTCGGCTTCCGCGCCGGGGTCAACGCGCACTACCTGGTGTTCAGCGAGCGGCGGGACTGGTTCCCGCTATAGCTCAGGCGCTCGCATCCGCGGTGTCGGCCGATACGTTTCCGGCCGGGGCGGGCAGATAGAGCAGAAGCGCGGCGGCGACATAGATCGACGAGAAGGTGCCGACCACGATGCCGAACAGGATCGCGGCCGAGAAGTCGAACAGCGACGGCCCGCCATAGACCAGCAGCGGGATGATCGAGACCGACGTCGCCACGCTGGTCAGGATGGTCCGCGTCAGCATCTGGTTGGTCGACAGGTTGATCAGCTCGCCCAGGGGCATGCGCTTGTACTTGCGCCGGTTCTCGCGGATCCGGTCGAACACCACGACGGTGTCGTTGATCGAATAGCCCGCCAGCGTCAGCAGCGCCGCGATGCTGGTGAGCGTGAAGTCGAGATGGACGATGGAATAGAGCCCGGCGGTGACGAGCACGTCATGGCCGGTGGCGAGCGCCGCGCTGACGCCGTATTGCCACTCGAAGCGGAAGGCCACCCAGATCGCGATGGCGACGACGGCGAGCAGGGTCGCCAGGATGCCGGCGCGGAACAATTCGCCGCTGACCTTCGGCCCCACCACCTCGGTGTTGCGGAAGTCGTAGCCGGCGCCCAGCTTCTCGCGGATGGTCTGCGCCACCGCCTGGTTGGCCGCGTCGCTCTGCGGCTGCACGCGGATCAGCACGCAGGAATTGGCCGGCCGGTCGCATTGGCCGCCGCCGCCGAAATACTGGATTTCGGGATCGCGGAAGCCGAGGCCGGAGATATCGCGGCGCACCTGGTCGATGTCGATCTCGCGCACATATTTCACCTCCATTTGGACGCCGCCGGTGAAGTCGATGCCCAGATTGAATCCGTGCACGGCGATCGAAACGATCGAGGCCAGGAGGAGCAGGCCGTCCAGGGCGAACGCGAAATAGCGCGCCCCGACGAAGTCGATCTTGGTGGCCTCGGGCAGAAATCTCAGGAGGGGCATGGCGCGGTCCAAAAAGGCCCGGCAGACATATCCGCTGGGCCCGCGCCGGACAAGGCAATCCGCCCAATTGCATAATTCGCTGTTTTGGCGACACTTTCCCTCGGAGGTTCGAGGAAGCAGACATGGCCGCCACGCTGCACGGTCCGGCCGAGGCGCCCAAAATGACGCCCAGCGACGCCGGCTTGCGCGAGACCGCCTATGCCGCGGTGATCGCCGCGGTGGTGGTGTCGCTCATCTATTTCGGCCGCCCGCTCCTGGTGCCACTGGCGCTCTCGATCCTCATGGCCTTCGCCCTGGCGCCGGTGGTGGAATTCCTGCGCCGGCTGAAGCTGGGCCGCGTCGCGGGCGTGATCCTGACTGTGACGCTGGCGGTGCTGCTGATCGTCGGGATCGCGACCTTCATCGGCACCCAGATCGCCTGGCTGGCGGTCGGCATGCCGCAATACCAGAACAACATCGTCCACAAGGTCCAGTCGGTCGAAGGCTCCGCCGCCAATAACGGCTTCGTCAAAGGCATCACCCGGACCTTCGAGAATCTGAGCAGCGGGATCGCCCAGGCGCCGGCCGAGCGGATCACCCATCAACAGCTCCAGTCCAAGACCACCTCGCAAATCAGCAGCCCGGCCATCCCGGTGGTGATCCAGCAGCCCTCGCCCGGCCCGCTGACCCTGTTGCAGAACTTCGCCGGACCGGTGCTCGAACCGATCGCCAATCTGTCGATCATCATCATCTTCGTGATCTTCATCCTGCTGCAGAAGGAGGATCTGCGCGACCGCTTCATCAAGCTGGCCGGCGGGCGCGATTTGCAGCGCACCACGCTGGCCATCGACGACGGCGCCGAGCGCCTCAGCCGCTATCTGCTGCTGCAGACCGGCGTGAACGCGGTGTTCGGGATCCTGGTGGGGCTGGGGCTGTGGGCCGCGGGCGTGCCGAACCCGGCGCTGTGGGGCCTGATCGGCGCGATGTTCCGCTACGTGCCCTATATCGGCGTGCCCATCGCGGCGATCCTGCCGGTGACGCTGTCTCTGGCGGTCGATCCCGGCTGGTCGGTGACGTTCTGGACGCTGGGCGTCTTCATCGTGCTCGAATCGATCACCGGCCAGGCGGTGGAACCCTGGCTCTATGGCCGCAATATGGGGCTGTCGGCGCTGGCCGTCGTCGTCGCGGCGGGCTTTTGGACCTTCGTCTGGGGGCCGGTCGGCCTTCTGCTATCGACGCCGCTCACCATGATCCTGGTCGTGATCGGGCGCCATGTCGATCAGCTGCGTTTCCTGGACGTGATGCTAGGCGATGCGCCGCCCATGGCGCCGGACGAGAGCTTCTATCTGCGCATGCTGGCCGGCAATTCCGACGAGGCGGCCGAGCAGGCCGAAGCCTTCCTGAGCGGCCATTCCCTGCCCGCCTATTTCGACGAGGTCGCCGTCCGCGGCCTCGCGCTGGCGCAGCTCGACGTCAATCGCGGCGCCTTGACCGAAGAAGGGCGCAAGCGCGTCGCCAAGACCGTCGAGATTTTCGTCGATAATCTTGCGCTGCACGAGGACCCCGAGCAGCGCGCCGCAGGCAACGTCTCGGGGGAAGTGCCGGCCGCGTGGAACCACAAGCCGGTGCTCTGCGTCGCCGGCCGCAGCGTGCTCGACCATGCCGCGGCGGATCTGCTCGCCCATCTGCTCGAGCGCCAGGGCATCGGCGCGCGCATCGTCTCCTTCGAGGACGTCTCGCCCTCGGCCATTCACGATCTCGCCTGTGACGGCGTGCGCGCGATCTGCGTCTCCTATCTGGAGCCGGGAAGCCCCAAGAATGCGCGCTATCTGGCGCGGCGGCTGCGCAAACGGCTGCCGGGCCTGCCGCTGATCGCCGGCTTCTGGAGCACGATCGAGGACGACACCCATTTCCTCGACAGCTTCGAGGCGACCGAGTGCGATTTCCTCGCCAACAACCTGCGCCAGGCGGTCGAACAGGTCATCACGCTGATGCGCCAGGGCAGTGGCGAGGGGCGTTTCGTCTCGACCGTGCGCCAGACGGACGAGGAAGCGGTGACCGACTGACGGCCGGCCGGCCCCGCTTGTTCCGGCAAGCCTAGCCGATGCCGGCCCGGCCGATCGTGGTCCGGTAACCCGTCGCGTCCCGCACGATATCGACGCGGGCACCCAATTGTCGGGCAAGCGCTTCCACGATGCTCGTGCCAAGGCCGAAAGCCGGTTTGGG
>DASWOE010000443.1:0-11342 GCA_036398875.1 Rhizomicrobium sp. | reverse complement strand
AAGCCAAATGCGATCGTCTTGAATTCCAACCTCACATCCGACCTCGTCGTCATGGCCGGGCCGGCCCCGGCCATGACGGATATTATTTTCTTGCGAACGTTCGATCCATCACGCCGCCGCTTTCGCGAACTCTCCCGCCAGCGCGCGGCGGATCAGGGCGGCGGTCTCGGCGGTGCCGAACAGCGCCGCGAAGGAGCCGAAGCGCGGCCCGGCCGACTGGCCGAACAGGACCTCGTAGAGGCCCTTGAACCAGTCGCGCAGGGGATCGAATCCGTGCGCCTTGCCGATCTCATAGACCACGTCCTGCACCTTGGCGCCGTCGCGCTCGTCGCCCAGCGCCTCGAACGCGGCGGCGAGACCGGCCATCGCGGCGCGCTCTTTATCCGTAGGCGGACGATATTGCTTGGTCGGCTTGACGAAATCCTCGTAATAGCGGATCGCGAAATCGGCGAGATGGGCGAGGCCGGGATTTTCCTGCGGCGACGCGGCCGGCGCATAGGCCCGGATGAAGCCCCACAAGACGTCGCGATTGTGCGCGTTCGACGCCGTCACCAGCGTGAGCAGGAGCGCGAAGCTGACCGGATAGCGCTCGGCCGGCGGATGGCCGTCATGGATGTGCCAGACCGGATTCTCCAGCCGCTCGGCCTCGCTGGTCTCGTTCGAATGATACTTCTCCAGGAGGTCGATATAGTCATCGACCGCCTTGGGGATCACGTCGAAATAGAGCCTTTTGGCGACGCGCGGCTTCTGGAACATGTAGAGCGCCAGGCTCTCGCGCGGCGCATAGGTCAGCCATTCGTCGATGGTCAGCCCGTTGCCCTTCGACTTGTAGATCTTCTGGCCGTGCTCGTCGAGGAACAGCTCGAACACGAAATGCTCGGGCGGCTGGGCCCCGGCGATGCGGCAGATCTCGTCATAGAGCGGCTGCGACGGCAGGTGATCCTTGCCGTACATCTCGTAATCGACATGCAGCGCGGCCCAGCGCATGCCGAAATCGGGCTTCCATTGCAGCTTGCAATGGCCGCCGGTGACCGGGACGGTCATCTCGCTGCCGTCTTCTTCGATGTAGGTGATGGTGCCCTTGGCGACGTCGCGCGCCACGACCTTGGCGAGCAGAACCCTGCCCGAGACGGGCGAGATCGGCAGGAAGGGCGAATAGGTCTGCTGGCGCTCTTCGCCCAGCGTGGGCAGCATCACCGCCATGACGCGATCGTAATCGGCCAGCACGCGCAGCAGGGCGTCGTCATAGATGCCGGATTTGTACATGTCGGTGGCGCTGCGGAAATCGTATTCGAAGTCGAAGGCATCCAGGAAGGCGCGCAGCCGCGCATTCATGTGATGGCCGTAGCTGTCATGGGTGCCGAAGGGATCGGGAATGGAGGTCAGCGGCTTGCCGAGATTGGCAGCCAGCATCTCGCGGTTGGGCAGGTTGTCGGGGACCTTGCGCAACCCGTCCATGTCGTCGCTGATCGCGATCAATCGCGTCTTAACATCGCTCATCGTGTTGAAGGCATGGCGCACCCAGGTCGTGCGCGCGACTTCGCCGAACGTGCCGATATGGGGCAGGCCGGACGGGCCATAGCCGGTCTCGAACACGACTTCATCGACCGGTTTGCCGGCGGCGCGGCGCTTTTCCACCCGCGCGACGAGCTTGCGCGCCTCTTCGAACGGCCAGGCGCGCGCGGCCACACCCAAATCGGGTCGAAATGGCACGGATAGGCCGGAAGGCATTGGAATTACTCGACCTTAATCGTTGGGAAAGGGCGCCGAAGCTAGGCTCCCCCCAGGAAGGCGTCAATGACCGGGATCGAGGAGCCGGTGCGGGACAGGGATGCGGTTTTTGCCGGCCGCATCGACATTCTGTTCGCACTGGGCCGCCATTATCTGTCGCTGCCATTCGCGGCGCTCTGCATCCCGGCGACGCTCTTTGCCGGACGCGAGCCCGGCTGGCTGCCGCTGATGCCGCTGTTGCTGCAGATCGCGGTGGTGATCGCGGCCGAGCAGCTCACCACCGCCTATAAGCGCCGCAACCGCTCCGACGATCCGCAGTTCTGGGCCTGGCGCTACACCTTCGTCTCGGCCATTGCGGGCGCGACCTGGGGCGTCGGCGTCTTGTTCTGGTTCGTGCCGAACTCGTTCCCGGCGCAGGCCTATCTGAGCCTCGCCTTTCTCGGCATGACGGCGACGGAGTTCATCGCCCGCTCCGCCTATCGGCCCGCCTATCTGATGCATGCGATCTTCTCGCTGGGCCCCCTGGTCGCGATCCTGTTCCTGGCCGGCGGGCGCTACCAGATCATGACCGGCGTTCTGGTGACGCTGTTCGGCGCGGTGCTGTTCACCTATTGCAACGGCATGGCGCGGCTGCTGGACGAGAGCATCTTCCTGAAGCTGGAGAATCTCGGCCTGGTCGCGACGCTGAAGCAGGAAAAGCAGGTCGCGGAAACGGCGCGCGACGCGGCCCAGGCCAGCGGCCGCGTGAAATCGTCGTTCCTCGCCAATATCAGCCACGAATTGCGCACGCCGCTGAACGCGCTGCTTGGCATGGCGCAGCTTCTGGACCGCGCCGAGCTCGACAAGCCGCACCGCGACCATGTGAAAGTGATGCTGGAGGCCGGCAAGGGGCTTCAGATCCTGCTCGACGACGTCATCGCGCTCGCGCGCGACGACAACGAGGCGCCGGTGGAGGAAGACAGCGATCCGGCGCAGGCGGCGCGCGCCGTCGGCCGGCTGCTGCAGCCGCGCGCCTGGGAAAAGCGCCTCAGACTGACGGTCACCGCGGCGGCGCATCTGCCCCATGTGGCGATCGACGGGCGGCGGCTGCGCCAGGTGCTGCTCAAGCTGATCGACAATTCGCTGAAATTCACCGATCGCGGCGGCGTCGAGGTGCGGGTCGAGCCGGACGGCGACGCGGTGCGCTTCATCGTCAGCGATACCGGCCAAGGCGTGCCGCGCGACATCGCGGCCGGCCTGTTCAAGCCGTTCACGCCGGGCGACGTCTCCTATGCCAGGCGGCAGCAGGGCATGGGCCTGGGCCTCGCGGTCGTCAAGCGCGTGGTCGATTCGGTCAGCGGCGAAGTCGGCTTCGACAGCATGCAGGGCAACGGCGCGACCTTCTGGTTCCGCGTGCCGCGCTCCGGCGCCGGCGGATTCGCCGCCGACGCCGCCGCGCAGGACGCCGCGACGCCGCCCTCCAAGCAGAGCTTCCTGGTCTTCACCCGCGACCGGCTGGTCGATACGCAGATCGCGCGCCTGCTCGAACCGTTCGGCAACCAGATCCACGGCGCGCCCGCCCTGGCCGAAGCCATCGCGCAATCGGGCCGCGAGCCTTACGACGCGATCATCGTCGGCGCGACCGACGCCGACAACTGGGCCGCGGCGCCCGGGGTGAGCGCGCCGGTGCTGGCGCTGCTGTCGCGCGGCGAACGCGCCCCGGTCTTCGCCAGCGAAGTGCTGCGCTGGCCGGCGAGCACGCAAGAGCTCTATACCGCGCTGGCGGCGCTGGCCGAGAAGCGGCGCAACGATGCCGGGCCGGACACCGAGCCCGAGCCGGAAGCGCTGGCACCCATCGATGCCGATGCCTTCGCGGCGCTGGAGAAATCGGTCGGTCTCAAATCGCTGCTCGAAATCCTGCAATCCTATATCGAGAACGCCGAGCTGTTGTGCAGCGGGCTGTCGGACGCCTGCGCCGCGGAGAAATGGGACGACGCGGCGCGGCTGGCGCAGGACATCGCCGGTTCGGCGGGCGGTCTCGGCCTCATCGCGGTGACGGCGGCGGCGCGCGGCTTCACCCAGAAGAGCCGCAGCGGCGAGAACGGCCTCGAACTGCGCAGCGCGGCGCAGGCCGTGGTCGGCGAGCAGGCCCGCGCCCGCCAGGCGCTGGGCAGCCTGTATCCGGAGCTGGTGGCATAGCGCGGCCACGCGGCGCGGTCCGAGCCTCGCTCGGCAAGCGCCGATTCCCAACATCGCGTCGCGTTTGCCGCTAAACTCTTGCGATGTCCTCCGAACCGATTCCCGCGCGCGAATGGCGCCATCTGCCCGCGCTCGTGCCGGCGCCGGGGGGGGCCGTGGTCTGCGACGGCGACGGCGCATGCACTCGCATCGGGATCGACGCGGCGCGGCGGCTGTTCCGCTCCGGCCATGTGCTGATCGCGCATGCGGCGTTCGTGTCGGGACGGCTGAAGGCGCCGCCGGCCGCCGCGCTCCATGACGTTCTGGAGCTGTTCGCCTTCCTGCGTCCCGGCGCGCCCTGCATTCCGAGCGCGCTGGGCCTGGCGCGAGCGATGGGGCGGCCGAAGCCGCATAGCGCAGAGGAACAGGCGGCGGCGCTGCGCGACGCGGCGGTCGCGCTGATCGATCTTCTGCACCACGCGCCGGAGGCGGCGCGGGCGCCGATGCGGGCGCTGGCGGGCACGATGGAGCGCACGGGCTGGAAATGGGCGCGGCCGATCCTGGACGTGCTGGGCGAGGCGGAGGGCAAGGGCTCGCCCATCGCCGGGATGGAGATCTGGCGCGGCCTCCCCGAATGGGAAGATTCGGCGGCGCCGGACAAGCCGGGCTCGCTGCCGGTGTCGGAAGGCGAAGCGCGGCAGCGGCTGGCGCAACTCGTCGGCCGCATGGGCGCGCTTCGTCCGCAGCAGGAATCCTATACCGACGCGGCGGCCTACGCGTTCGGGCCGCGCGAGACGGCGGGGTCGCCGAGGGTCGCCCTCGTCGAGGCCGGGACCGGCGTCGGCAAGACGCTGGGCTATCTCGCACCCGCCAGCCTGTGGGCGGAGAAGAACGGGCCGGGGCTTTGGATCTCGACCTATACCCGCAACCTGCAGCGCCAGATCGTGCAGGAGATCGCGCACCTCTATCCCGATCCGGTCGAGCGGGCCGAGAAGGCGGTGGTGCGCAAGGGACGCGAGAACTATCTGTGCCTTTTGAACTTCGAGGAAGCGGCCAAGCGCACGGCGCTGGCGCCGGGGCAGCGCGCCGTGGCGCTGGGGCTGATCGCGCGCTGGGTCGGCGCGACGCCGGACGGCGATGTTTCGGGCGCGGGATTTCCGGCCTTCCTGGGCGCCTCGCTGCCCCTGAGCGAGATCACCGATAGGCGCGGCGAATGCGTCTATGCGGCGTGCCCGCACTACCGCACCTGTTTCATCGAGCGCGCGATAAGGCGCGCGCGGCACGCGCCCATCGTGGTGGCGAACCACGCGCTCGTCATCGCCCAGGCGTCGCAGGATTGGCTATCGGTCGATGAGACCACCGACACGCCGCCGGAACGGCGCGTGCGCTATGTCTTCGACGAGGGCCATCACCTGTTCGACGCGGCCGACAGCGGCTTCGCGCCGCTGCTGTCGGGCTTCGAGATGCAGGATCTGCGGCGCTGGATCCGCGGACCGGAGGGGCGCGCGCGGTCGCGCATGCGCGGCCTTCAGGAACGGCTGCGCGATCTGACCCAGGACGATCCGGAGGCGCAGAGCGCGCTGGACGAATGCATCCAGGCCGCGAGCGTGCTCGCGGGCGAAGGCTGGATGTCGCGGCTGCATGGCGGCGGGCCGCGCGGGCCCGGCGAGCTGTTCCTGGCGGCGGCCTATCATCACGTGCGGGCGCGCAGCGACGATGCCGACGGCTTCTATACGCTGGAGGCCGAGACGCAGCCGCTGGGCGACGATTTGCGCAAGGCGGCGCAGGACCTGGCGCGCGGGCTGAAACGATTGGCGGCGCCGCTGATCCGGCTGGCGGCGATCCTGCGCAAGCAGATGGATGCGAAGAGCGAGGAATTGGAAAGCTATTCGCGGGCGCGGATCGAGGCGGCGGCGCGCGGGCTGACCTGGCGCGGGCGCTTCGTGGTGCCGGCCTGGATCGCGATGCTCGACGATCTCGACGGCGCGCGGGACGCACAATTCGTCGATTGGTTCGAGATCGCGCGCGAGGACGGCCGCGACGCCGATGTCGGGCTGGAGCGCCACTGGGTCGATCCGACCATACCCCTGGCGCAGCACGTGCTGGCGCCGTCGCATGGCGCGCTGATCACCTCCGCCACGCTGCGCGACATTGGTGAGAATGGAAGTGGGGGCGAGGGCATCGACGACTGGCAGTCGGCCGAAGTGCGCACCGGTGCCGGGCACCTGCCGCAGCCGCCGCGGCGCGCCAGCTTCGGCTCGCCGTTCCAATATGCGAGCCAGGCGCGCATCTTCATCGTCAAGGACGTCAACCGGCGCGAGATCGACCAGGTCGCGGCCGCGTTCCGCGAATTGTTCCTGGCGAGCGGCGGCGGCGGGCTGGGCCTGTTCACCGCGGTGCGGGCCTTGCGCGCGGTCGAGCAGCGGATCGCCGCGCCGCTGGCCGAGGCCGGAGTCGCGCTCTATGCCCAGCATGTCGACAAGCTCGACACCGGGGCGCTGGTCGATCTGTTCCGCGCCGAGGAGAATGCCTGCCTGCTCGGCACCGACGCCCTGCGCGACGGCGTCGATGTGCCGGGGCGCTCGCTGCGTCTCGTGGTGTTCGACAAGGTGCCGTGGCCCAAGCCCACCATCCTGCACAAGGCGCGGCGGGCGCGCTTCGGCAAGGGCTATGACGACCTCATCACCCGCTTCCGGCTGAAACAGGCGTTCGGGCGGCTGATCCGCGGCGAGGCCGACAGGGGCTGTTTCGCGATCCTGGAAGGCGCGACGCCGAGCCGGCTGTTGAGCGCCTTCCCGCCCGACGCGCCGGTCAAGCGTTGCGGCCTGGCGGAGACGATCGGGGATATAAGGGCGTTTCTGGGCGAAGGCGGGTGAGACGGAACCGCTCCGCCTCAAGCTCACAGCGCCTTCGCCCACAGGGGTGTGAATTGTGCATCGTCCGGGAAATGCCTTTCGAATCATTCTTGTGAGTCGCCGTCCGGAACACGGACAGGGGCGAGAACTGTGCATGGAATATGACTTGCGCCGGCCACAAGTGCCGGTAAACGTTCCCCGATCGGTCGTGGATTTGGAGGCTGGCACATTGGGGCGGATCAGTATCACATGATCGATATGGGCCATGCGCCGGAGCTTTTCGCCGTGGAAGATGTGCCGGGCCACAAGGATGGAACGGGCGTGATTTCGTATCAGGGCTTGCAGCACCTGATGCGCACGAATGAGGTCGTGTCGAAAATCGAATTCGATCGCGACCAGCTGCAGCCGGCCAGCATCGATCTGCGTCTTGGGCGCCGCGCATGGCGCGTGCGCGCGAGCTTTTTGCCGGGATCGGGCAAGACGGTGGTCGAGCGCGTCCAGCAGCTTGGGGGAACGGAAATCGACCTCACGAAGGATGCCGTCTTCGAAAGCGGCGTCGTTTACGTCGTGGAACTTGAGGAAAGCGTCAAATTAACGAACGGCATTTGGGGGATCGCAAATCCGAAGAGTTCCACCGGCCGGTTGGACGTGCTCGTGCGCCTCATCACCAATGACGCGACGGCATTCGACTTCGTCAGCCGCCGCTATGAGGGATCGCTCTATCTCGAAGTCGCGCCTCAAGCTTTCAGCATCGTCGTTCGGCAGGGCGTCCGTCTCAACCAGCTCCGTTTCCTGCGCGGGACGTCTCCGGGGGTTGCGGTCGGAACCGTCGGCGGGCTCGACGAGCGATATCGCAGCGGCCAGCTTGTGAAGCCGGACGGCGAATTGCTGCCGCTGCGCGGGCAGCGCGTGCCCGTCACCGTCGATCTGCGGGGATCCGGCCCCCACAGCATTGTCGGTTACAAGGCGAAGAAGACGACGGACACGATCGATCTTGGGAAGGTCGGCTTCTACGATCCACGGGAGTTCTGGGAGCCGATCTACGACGTGGACGGAAGGCTCCCGCTGGACAAGGGCGAGTTCTACATTCTCGCGACGAGAGAAGATGTCGGCGTACCGCCCGACCTGGCGGCCGAGATGGTTCCATTCGATTCCACGGCGGGAGAGTTTCGCGTGCATTACGCGGGATTTTTCGACCCCGGTTTCGGCTATCAGGACGGACGAGCGCAGGGCAGCAAGGCGGTCCTGGAAGTGCGCTCATATGGCGTGTCGTTCATGCTGGAGCATGGCCAGATCGTCGGCTGGTTGAACTACAGCCGGCTCGCGACGGGGACACCGCCGGACAAGCTCTATGGCGCGGGCATCAAGTCCAACTATCAGGGCCAGGGCGTGGCGCTTGCAAAGCATTTCAGGCCGTGGCCGGACAATATGGTGCCTCGCTTCACGGCACGACCCTGCGCCGATATCGATCCGTAGTCCTCGTTTACCACGGCCGTGGCGGCCGCCCGCGCGGCGTGCCCATGCGTACGGTTCGTGACGGTGCCGTCACTCATATTGTTGCCGCAAATCAACAGCGGAATTTTATGCGCGCGCAAAACGCATGGCACCGTTGCGTCGGCAGGGGTTACCGGCACAGTTACGCACGCCGCGGGTCCGAACGGCTTGGGGGTCAAAGCCCGCGGTTGACTAGGGTCCGCATTGAAGGGGGCAGCGTGAGGCGGTTACGGCGCGTATGTGCCGGCCGCCTCATGATTTTTCAGGCCTCGGCAGAACCCCCACACTTCCCCGCCCGTCTGCGCTAAACCTGCCTGGGCAACCCGGAGGCTGGCCGCAAATGCGCCTTATACGGATCTTTCTGCTGGCAGCATTGCTGGGACCCGCCGTCGCGGCGACGACCGCCGTCAATCCGGTTTGGGGGGTGATCTTCCCGGCCGAGAAGGCGCCGCTTCTGGCGCGGCAGTGCTCGCGCAGCACGCCCAGGGCGGAGGGCGCATGGCAGCCGACGCCGGCGGACATCGCCAGACTCGAACCCGGACTGACGCGCACGCTGGCGGCGGCGCAGGTCCAGCCCGGCGCCTATTACCGCCAATATGGCGGGCTGATCGTGGGCGGACGTCACATCATCTATGTGAACGGCGCGCGCAATGCCGTGGTGCAGGGCGATTGGCGCGACGTCGCGATCTCGATCTGCGACGGCGGGGCGCTGGCCTTCGGCGTCGAATACGATCCGGCGAGCGGCGCGTTCTCGCACTTCGCCTTCAACGGGCAGCTTTAGGCGCGATGTTCCTGGAGACGCCGCGCCTGTATCTGCGTCCGGTCCAGCCGGCCGACGCGGAGGCGCTTTTCGCCGCGCGCGGCGACGCCCAGGTCATGCGCTTCTGGGACTGGCCCGCGGCGGCCAGCGCGCAGGAGGTGCGCGCCGTCATCGCCGGGCATCTGTCGCAAATCGCCGAGGGCCGCACGGCGTGGTGGGTGGCGGCGCGGACGCCGCGCGGGCCGGCGATCGGCGAGTGCGACCTGAGCGAGATCGACCATCATCACCGCCGCGCCGAAATCGGCTTCCTGTTCCAGCGCGCCGCCTGGGGCCAGGGCTATGCGCGCGAGGCGACGGCGCGGGTGCTGCGCCATGGCTTCGAGGACCTGGCGCTGGAGCGCCTGTCGGCGCGCTTTCATGCCGGCAACGAGGCGTCGCGCCGCCTGCTCGAAGCGCTCGGCTTTTCCCGGGAGGGCCTGCTGCGCGGACATGTGATGCGCGACGGCGAACGCCGCGACTGCGTGCTCTATGGCATCCGCCGCGCCGCAACGCCGCCTTAGAACGCGAGGGTCAGTTGCGGTCGTCGTCGTCGCCGCCGCGCGGGGCGTCGCCCTGGTCGCGATGGACGCCGTCGTCGCGATAGCCGCGCGGATCGCCGCGATAGCCGTCGTCATAGCCGCGGCCGCCGTCATTGTAACCGCGGTCGTCGCCGCGATAGGCATTGTCGCGGTCGTAGCGGTCGCGATCCGCGTCGCGGTCGTGCGCGCTCTGCGCCGCGATGATGCCGAGCGCCAGGAAGCCCAGGCCGAAGCCCAGCGCAACGCCGTTGCCGCCATGTCCGTGCCAATGGCCGCGGCCGCCGCCATGGCCATGCCAGTCGCGGGCCTGCGCGGCCGTCGAGCCGAGAAGCGTGAGCGCCAAGGCGGCGCAAATGATGCGTTTCATGATCCTGTCCAGCCCTATCGCAAGAGGCGGCGCATCGCGGCGCCATCGCGGGCGCACCATGGCGGGCGCGCGATGAACCGGACCTGAACCGATTGCGCCGCGATTGCGGCATGGCCGACGGCAGAGGCGCGCCCGGAGGATCAGTCGGACGGATTGAGATTCCAGACATAGGTGGGGCTGCCGTCGGAGCGGAAGGTGGTGAACTCGGCCGGCTCGCCCTCCGGGCAGGTCGTGTCGTCGGAATGGGTGTAGAAATCGTAGGGGCCGGGATATTCGACGCACTGCTTGATGTCGCTGCCCCAGAAGGATTCCGAATCGCCCTTCACTTCGGCACGGGCATAGAAGGTGTTGTTCGAGGTGTTGAAGATGTCCTCGCACTGGCCGGGGGTGACCGGCGTCCAGCCCTTGTTGCGCCAATCCGAGCCGCCGACCGGGATATAGCTCGACGCCACCATGACCGTCTGGTCCGTATGGTTGCAGGCACGAAGGGTGATGGTCGATTTTGCGGCCTGCGCCGGCGCCGCCAGGGCGAGCACCGCCAGACCCAGAACGGCCGCCAAAGCGATCGTCTTGCAACCCGTAACCATATGAAATCCCCTTCCGTTCGCGCCCTGAACTCTTATGTGACAAAAAGTTTAGTTCAACAATACGCAGGACGCTAGCGAGGGTTTCCGGCGGGATTGCGGCGGCGTGCGGCGGGCGCCTCAGATCAGGCTGCCATGGGCGCGCAGGATTGTCCGCGCCCGCGCCGCGGTCTCGCGGACCCCCTGGCGCAGCCGCCCGATGCCGATCACCGATTGAACGCCCGGTGCGTACTCGCCGGGCAGCGCGGCCCGCAGCGAGATCACCGCGGCGGCATCGATCATCACCGCCGCCCCGTCCGGCCGCGTGAGGCGCGCCAGATTGCGCGCCGAGCCGGCGCGATAGCGCAAGCCGGTCCCCAGGATGCTGGCGATGTCGCGGACATAGCTCGCGGTCTCCTGCGGCAGCGGCTGGTTCAGCGCGGCGTGGGCGGCCAGCATGCCGGGCCCGTCATTGTAGGCGGCGAACATCGTCGGATAGCCGTATTGGCGGTAGAGCGCGCGCAGATAGGCCGCGCCGGCGAAGATGTTGTCGTGCGGGTCGAAGGGATCGTCGCCGAGCCGGTTTGCCGCGCGCATCTCGCGCCAGGTCTGCGGCATCAATTGCATCAGGCCCATCGCGCCGGCGGGAGAGATGATCGGCTGGATCGGTGCCAGCAGGGTGCTCCCGTCGCTTTCGATCTGCATGACCGCGCGAATCCACAGCGCCGATATGTCGAAGCGACGCGAAGCCTCGCGGACGAGCGGCGTCCAGCGCCCCAGCAACTCGCCGTAGCCCATCGCCTGTTCGCTCGCGAAGGCGGAGGGCGGCGGCGGTTT
>DASWOE010000442.1:0-3436 GCA_036398875.1 Rhizomicrobium sp. | reverse complement strand
ACGGGAATGGCGAGATCGGATTTGCCCTCATCCGGCTGGACCGGTTGGAGGAGGCCGGGGGCGCTCCTGTCACAATTGGCAGCAGCGACGTCGAATTGATCAAGCCGACGTGGCTTTTTCCTTGACGCGTTGCCCTCGAAGGCTTGTGGTTCTTCCATCATTCCATGAGGGGTTCACATCATGCTCCATCACGTCTCGGTCGGCGTCGCGAATTTCGAGCGTGCCGCAAAATTCTACGACGCGGTGCTGAAGACGCTCGGCTACAAGCGGGTTGCCGACTATTCGCCGCACGCCATCGGCTACGGCACCGACCATCCGGAGTTCTGGATCGGCGCGCCGCATGACGGCAAGCCGGCGAGCGCCGGCAACGGAACGCATCTGGGCTTCATCGCCAAGACCAAGGGCCAGGTGCGGAAATTCCACGCCGCGGCGCTGGCGCAGGGCGGCAGCAACAATGGCGAGCCCGGCCCGCGGCCCGATTACGGCCCGGACTACTACGGCGCTTTCATCTACGATCTGGACGGCAACAAGATCGAGGCGACGCTGGTCGGCGTGCCCGCGGCGCCGGCCAAAAAGGCAGCGAAAAAGGCCGTCAAGAAAGCCGCGAAGAAAGCGGTCAAGAAGAAGGCCAAGAAGGCGCGGCGTTGAACGACATCGTCCGCTGCGGCTGGTCGGCGAAGGAGCCGATCTATGTCGCCTATCACGACCAGGAATGGGGCGTGCCGGAATACGATGCGCGCGCGCTCTATGAAAAGCTGGTGCTCGACGGCTTCCAGGCCGGACTCGCCTGGATCACGATCCTGCGCAAGCGCGAGAATTTCCGCGCCGCGTTCGACGGGTTCGATCCGCACAAGATCGCGCGCTACGGCAAGCGCGAGGTGAACCGGCTGCTCAAGAACGCGGGCATCATCCGCTCGGAGGCCAAGATCAAGGCGGCGATCAAGGGCGCGCAGCTGTGGCTCGACATCGAGGAGAAGGAGCCGGGCGGCTTCACGGACTTCATCTGGAAGCATGTCGATGGGGTGCCGAAACAGAACCGCTTCAAGACGCTCAAGCAGATCCCGCCCCAGACCGAGATGAGCCAGGCCCTGTCGAAGGAGCTGAAGACGCGCGGCTTCAACTTCGTCGGTCCGGTGATCGTCTATGCCTTCGCGCAGGCCGTCGGCATGGTCAACGATCACGTCGTCCCCTGCCACCGCCACGCCCCGGTCGCCGCGCTGGGCAAACGGGCGCCGCACTAGCGCCTGCGCGCCCATCTCTGACAGGATGGCCGCCCGACTCGGAGACGACGATGCCGGCGACGGCGGTCTACACCATCGCGATGCGCCAGGCCGACGCGTACGACTACACGCGCGGCGCGATCCAGGCGGCCGGCGCGGCGCTGGGCGCCCAGGCAGCCCCGACGCATATCGACTTCACACTCACGCGCCGCGATGCCGAGACCGGGTCGATGGATGTCGCCATGCCGGGACGCGCCGTCGTCGTGGCGGAGGGCGAAGACACGTCGCGCGTCACGCTCTCGATCGAGCCGGCGACGCAGTTCGCCGTCTATGCCCTCGGCATCGGCTTGATCGCGCTCGTCCCGGGCGGCTGGCTGTTCGGCACGATGAGCGGGCTGTGGTTTGTCATTGTGGCGGCGGCCGAGGCCTATCTGGTCTGGAGCGTGTTCAGCAAATGGCCGGCAGCGGCGCTGGATTCGATCCGGCAGAGGATGTCCGCCTCGCCCGCCGTCAGCGGCGGCGCACCGGTGGTGCAGCCCTCCGGATCGATCTTCGCGCCGCCGGGGCCCAGTCCGCCGGCCTCGGTCGCCGACATCGCCGACCAGATCCGCCGCCTCGCCGAACTGCGCGACCAGGGCCATGTCACGCCGGAGGAATTCGAGGCGAAGAAGGCGGAACTGCTGAAGCGGATCTAGCCCGGCACGATGAAGCTTTGCCGCAGCCGCGCCTTGCCCGACTGGGCGCCGGTATAGACGTCCTCCTCGAACGGCCAATCGGCGATCGCGCGCCGCCAGAAGGCGACGGCGCCTTCATTGGCGCGGAACTGGGTCAGTTCCCAAGGTCCCGGAAAGCGGCGGATAACGGCTTGCGCGAAGGGCAGCGCCACGCCGGCGCGGCGGAATTCGGGAAAGCTGTAGAACTCCGCCATCTTCGTCGCGGCCGCGCGATGCACCAGCGCGAAGGCGGCGCGCTCGCCGTCCGCCATCGCCCAGAACGCAAAGCGGCCGGCTTCGCGCCCGTAAAGATCGAAATCCGGATAGGTGAAGACGCCGTCTGCCGGGATGGCGCCGCCGTCATACGGCATCAATTCGGCGATATAATCCTGCAGCCGTCGCCAGAGCAGCGGTTTGTCCGCTTCCGGCACGGGCACGGCCGCGACCTCCATCAGCCGCGGCCGCGATAGGGCGCGACGCCCGTCTGCGGCAGCCAGACGCCGGACGGAAGCTTGCCGGTCTGCCAGAACACGTCGATGGGAATCCCGCCGCGCGGATACCAGTAGCCGGCGATACGCAGGAAACGCGGCCGGATCGCCGCCACGATCCGCTTGCCCACGGTCAGCGTGCAGTCTTCGTGGAAGGCGGCGTGGTTGCGGAAGCTGAACAGGAAGAGCTTGAGCGACTTCGACTCGACGATGGCCTTGCCCGGCACGTAATCGATGACGAAATGCGCGAAATCGGGCTGGCCCGTCACCGGACACAAGGAGGTGAATTCCGGCGCGGTGAAGCGCACGACGTAGTCGCTTGCCGGTTGCGGATTGGGCACCGCTTCGAGCACCGCGTCCGCCGGCGAGGCCGGCAGCGGTACCGAACGGCCGAGCTGGGTGGGTTTTCTGGCCATCGCCAGGGCTTTGACAGGCGGCGGGATTCCCGTCAAGGGAACCCTTTCAAGGCGGGATGGCCTTGAATTCGCCGTAGCGAATATCGAAGTTCAGACCATCGCGGGAGCCGAGACAGTCCATGACATTTCTGGAGACGGCCTGGGACGGTGCCAAGCACCTGCTGGGCGTCAAGGACGACAAGGCCGCGCTGCGCGCCATCCTGGAGCCGGTCGCGATCGTGCTGGTGACGTTTGCCTCGACGACGGCGATCGCCCAGCCCTTCTACGTGCCGTCCGGCTCGATGCAGCCGACGCTCGCCATCGGCGATGCCTTCGTCGCGGCGAAATACCCCTATGGCTACAGCCGCTATTCCGTGCCGTTCGGCATCGGCCCGACCGCCAAGGGCCGGCTGCTGCAGAAGGTTCCCAAGCAGGGCGACGTCGTGGTGTTCCGCCTGCCGCGCGACACCAGCCAGACCTATATCAAGCGCGTCATCGGGCTCCCCGGCGACCGGGTGCAGATGATCGACGGGCGGCTGTGGATCAACGGCAAGGAGCTTTCGCTGAAGGCAGACGGCGACGGCAAGGTGGAGGCCGAGGACGGCTCGATCACCCTGGTG
>DASWOE010000441.1:0-8627 GCA_036398875.1 Rhizomicrobium sp. | reverse complement strand
TTTGCCGCAGTGCAATGCGGTCGGGCGGTTAGGATGCCTTGGAGCGGACCGGCCGCCTTCGCACGGCGGGGGGCGGCGCGGCACCGAGCATGCGCGCAATCGACCGAATCTCGCGGGCCCCGGCTTCGGCAGCGGCCGCTTCCAGAGCCCGGTAGGACGCAACCACGCGGCGCCCGGCGGCGGTCAGCACGGCCCCGCCCCCGCTGCGGCCGCCGGTGGCGGTCTGTGCCAGCGGCTCGCCAAACGTCCCGGCCAGGGACCGAAGCAACAGCCAAGCCTGGCGGTAGCTCATTTTCATGCCGGCGGCGGCTTTGCGGATCGACCCCGTCTCGGCGATCAGCTCCAGGAGGCGCACCTTGCCGGGGCCGAGGGCGGCGCCGTTGCCGAAATCGATCCGAATCGTGAGCCGGGTCATGGCGTCAGGCTGGGCCCCACGGGCGCAAAAGCAAACAGGGGCGAGCTCGCCGCCCGCCCCTGCCCGTACCCGGTTGGGGTGTCGATTACATGCCCGAGCCCTGGATCTGCTTCCAGCTGGCCTGGATGGCCTGCACGGCATTGTCCGGCAGCGGCACGTAGATCAAGGCCTTCGCCATGTCGTCGCCATTGGCATACGCCCATTTGAAGAACTTGAGCACGTCGGCCGAAGAGGCCGGGTCCGAAGGCTGCTTGTACATCAGGATGTAGGTCGTGGCGGTGATCGGCCAGGAATCCGCACCCGACTGATCGACCAGGATGATGTAGAAGTTGTTGGCCGCCGCGGCCGACCAGTCGGCGTGCGAGGCCGCCGCACCGAAGCTCGCCAGCGACGGTTCGACCGTCTTGCCGTCCTTGTTGACCATGCGCGCGTATTTCAGATGGTTCTGGAGCGCATAGGCATATTCGACATAGCCGATCGAGCCCGAGGTCTGCGCCACATTGCCGGCGACGCCCTCATTGCCCTTGGCGCCGATGCCGACCGGCCAGTCGATCGACGTCGCCGCGCCGACATTGGCCTTCCATTCCGCGCTGACGCGCGAAAGGTAGGTCGCGTAGACGAAGGTCGTGCCCGATCCGTCCGAACGATGCACGACGGCAATCGCCTGGTCGGGAAGGTTCAGGCCCGGGTTGAGCTTCTTGATCGCCGGATCGCTCCAGCGAACGATATGGCCGAGATAGATGTTGGCGAGCGTCGGGCCGTCGAGCACGAGCTGGCCGGCGGAAATTCCCGGCACGTTGTAGACGGCGACTTCGCCGCCGATGACGGTCGGGAACTGCACCAGGCCCAGGGCGTTGAGCTGGGCCGCCGGCAGCGGCATGTCGGACGCGCCGAAGGTGACGGTCTTGGACTTGATCTGCTGGATGCCGCCGCCCGAACCGATCGGCTGGTAGTTGAAGCCCACGCCGCTGACGCCCTTATAGGCCTGCGCCCATTTGGCGTAGATCGGATAGGGGAAGGTTGCGCCTGCGCCGGAAATATCGGCCGCGACCGCCGCGGTCGCGGCGAATGCGATGCCCGCAAGCGCCACGACGCATGACTTGAATGAAATTCTCATTTGATCCTCTTTCGGTCTGGGGGGCATTGCGCCCCCCGGTTTTGCCCCAATTTTACGACTAGTTCGCGAATTGCAGGCGAACGCCGACGATGTTCACGTCCTGGCCATCCCGATTCAGATTGCCGAACACACCCTTCTTCACCGACACGATATTGTCGTCGAGCATGAGGCGGATGTTGCGGTTCAGGTACCAGTTGAGCGCGACCGCGACGACCCGTTCCTCGCCGCCGAAGATGCCCGACGCGAGGTTGGTATGCCAGTCGAGATCGGTGTTGCTGTAGCGCACGGCCAGTTCCCAGGCGCCCCAGGAATTGCCGCTGAACGAGAACGGCGCGGACGGGACCGGCGCGTTGAAGCCGCCGACCTCGTTGTTGATCGCGCCGGGGGAGTAGGTCTTGGACTCGCCGGTCAGGATCCACGAACCCTCGACATACCAGCCCGAGAAGCTCGGATGGTTGACGATCGGGCCGCCGATCGCGGTTTCATGATCGATGGTGAAGTCGGTGTATTCGCCGCCGAGGAAGAAGTTGTCGATATTGCCGCCGGCATCGACCGACCACATGTGACCGGTCTTGGCGTTGATGCCGCCGGTCGAGATCAGGCGCGTGCCATCGACGCGGATTTCCGGACGATCCTGCAGGTTGATCGACTGGCCGGCGCCGTTCGCGCCGGAGCCCGAGTAGAAGATGTTCGCACCGCTGGCGCCGATCTGGATGTTCGACGAGACGCCGTCCGTCCACAGACGTTCGGAGATGCGGCCGAGGAGCTGGCTGTTTTCGTCGCCGCCATTGCCGTGGTTGCCGGCGGAGCCCGTCTTGTTGCCGGTAAACGCGGCCGTGATGGCGAGATTGTCGCCGCCCCACAGCGCATCGGTCTTCTGCCAGCCCAATTCGACGCCGCGACGCGAATCGCCGGCGCCGAAGCTGTCGGCCGCGATGTTGTCGATTTCCGGCCGCTCCAGGAAGATCAGCGAGGCCGAGGACGTCGTGCCTTCGAACATGAAGGCCGGCTCGATCACGCCGACGTTGAAATGCCAGTGCGGAATGCCGGTATAGGTGATGACCGCCTTGTTCAGCAGCGGGTCGCCTTCGCCGGCGGTCGGGAAGTTCTGGCCCGCCGCGACGGTGCCGAGGCCGCCATTGGTGCCGCCGGCGTTCAGGCGGAACTCATAGGCGAAATCGTTGAACACCTTTCCTTCGACGCCGAAATAGGCGCGGCGGATCACGGCGCCCGACGACAGGTCGGCCGGACCGGCGAACGGCGCGGCATGCTTGTCCTGCATGAAGCCGGCAAAGTCGCTCTGGAAGCGGACGCGGAAGGCCATGGTGAAGCGACCGTCGCCCGATTTGACGGTCGGACGGGCGTTGTCGAACGTCCAGCTGGTGTCGTTGAAGTTCTGCTCCAGCGCGGACAAGCGGCCGTGATCGGCGTTGCGATGCTCTTCCGCGGCTGCGAGCTCGGCTTCGAGCGCATCGATGCGCGAGGCGAGCTCCGCGTTGCTCGGTCCGGCAGGCGTCGCCGGCGGCGGCGCGGCCGAATAGCTCGAATCCGACGCCGACGCGCTGTGTTTCGACTTCGCAAGGCCGGCATCCGTCGATGCAACCAAGGCGACCACGGCAACCGTGGTCAACAACAGTGACTTCCCCTGCATGGAACCCCTCTCTCAAATGGTATGGGAAAGGGCATGCACAGACGCCGCTCCCTTCCGCCGGGCGATGCATTGGCAGTGCCTCAATACGACTGCGTGACGCATTTACGAAGGTGATGTGACACAGATTTTCTGTAGTGATATCAATGTTCTAATCTGCAAAAAGACGTGCCTTTGCAGCCACACCGGTGTGAAATCGGACTCGCGAAACGATCAGGGCCGGGCTTGGAGATGCCGTTTCACAGTCGCTTAAGGCGCCGCAAGCCATAGTTGCCGGGCCAGGCGCGGCATGGGCGGCGAAAAGACCGCTCACCGGTTTGGCACGCGGGTAGTCGAGTGGGATAGCGGGCCATGGCCAGCGACGGCACGGTCGTCATCAAACGCATCAAGAAGAGCGGGCATGGCGGCCACCATGGCGGCGCGTGGAAGGTCGCCTATGCGGACTTCGTGACCGCGATGATGGCGTTCTTCCTGCTGATGTGGCTGATCAACACCACGACGCCCGAGCAGAAACGCGGCATCGCCGACTATTTCGCGCCCCAAAGCATCGCAGAGACCGTCAGCGGCGCGGGCGGCGTCCTGGGCGGCAAGGTGATGGGCGAAGACAGCTCCAAGGCGGGCGGCGCGGCATCGGTGTTCCAGAAGAACAGCCCGACCTCGCCGGCGACCCCGACCCGCTCGACGCAGACCGGCGCGGCGCATGGCGGCGCATCCGACCTGAATGCGGACGGCGCCGCAGGCTCGGCCGACGGCCACGGCACGGCCTCCACCCAGGACGGCGATTTCGCGCATGCCGCCGAAGCGATCCATCAGGCGATCCAGGACAACCCCGACATCGCCGCGCTGTCCAAGCAGGTGATCCTCGACAATACGCCCGAGGGTCTGCGCATCCAGCTCGTGGACCAGGACGGCCGGCCGATGTTCCAGGCCGGAACCTCCGAGCCGATGCCTTATACCAGGCGGCTGCTCGCCGAGATCGGCAAGATCATCGACCGCCTGCCCAACCGCGTCTCGATCAGCGGGCACACCGAATCCGCCGCCTTCGAAGGGCCCGGCGGCACCACCAATTGGGAATTGTCGTCGGCGCGCGCCAATGCGGCCCGGGCCCTGCTGGCCGCCGGCGGGCTCGACCAGGACCGCATCTATGAAGTCGCCGGCAAGGCCGGATCGGAGCCGCTGCTGCCGGAGGACCCCAACGCCTCGGCCAACCGGCGCCTCAGCATCGTGCTGCTGCGCGAGGCGCCGCCGGTGCCGCCCGGCCATCAACTCTAGCCGCACGGCATACTGGCGCTGGCACCCCGAGTTTTGTCATAGTTGCGGCGAGGGAGGCCTGGGATTCACTCGTGACCGAGCAGCACAACGCACGCGTTCCGCAGTTTTTTCTGACCCCCGGCGGGCCGTGCCCCTATTTGCCCGGCCGCATCGAGCGCAAGGTCTTCGCGCGCCTGTCCGGCACCTTCGCCCAACCGTTGAGCGAGGCGCTGACGCATTCCGGGTTCCGCCGCAGCCAGTCGATCGCCTACCGGCCGGCCTGCGAAGGCTGTTCGGCTTGCGTGTCGGTGCGCATCCTGGTCAACGAATTCGCGCCGTCGCGGAATTTCCGCCGCGTGGAGAAGCACAATGGCGATCTGGTGCGCAGCGAGGTCGTCGCCGAGGCGACCCGCGAGCAGTTCGCGCTGCTGCGGACCTATCTCGACTCGCGCCATGCCGGCGGCGGCATGTCGGATATGGGCCTGTTCGACTATGTCGCGATGGTCGAGGAGACGCCGGTCGATACCCAGATCGTCGAATACCGCCGCGCGGGCAAGAACGGCGCACCGGGTCCGCTGGTCGCCTGCGCCCTGACCGACGTGCTGCGCGACGGCGTTTCGATGGTCTACAGCTTCTTCCATCCCGGCGAGGATGCCCGCAGCCTGGGCACCTACATGATCCTGGATCACATCCGCGACGCGCGCAGCCGCGGCCTGCCGCACGTCTATCTCGGCTATTGGGTCGAAGGCAGCGATAAGATGTCCTACAAGACGCGCTTCAAGCCCATGGAAGCGTTGGGCCGCGAGGGCTGGGTACAGATTTAGAAGTTATTTCAATATCTTATGATGTCTTCGGCAATATAATTGTTTCGCGTTTAACGAGCCATCGCGCCCCTTCGGCAATTTAATTGTTCCGCTGTTTTTTGGGACGCGCCATGCAGGATGGCCGGCTACCCCGCTTTAGATGGGGCCGTGGCACATCGGTTCAACGGGGCGGCTTCGCACCAGCCGCCGGACTTCGGGCTTTTCCTTCCAAACCTTATTCCGAAACCCGATCTATCTGAGCGATCCGGCGTGCGTGGCGCGCCTCCGCCGGAAAGGGTGCCGCGAGCCAGCGCGTGACGGCGTCTTTGGCTTGATCGAGCGTCAGAAACCGAAGGCCGAGGGAGAGCGCATTTGCATTGTTGTGTTCGCGCGTCGATACGAGAATATCCAGACGCTTTCCGGAAGCGTCCACCTGCTCGTTCCCGGGATCGCCATAGTAGAGCGCGCAGCGAACGCCTTTAAACCTGTTCGCCACGATTGCCTCGCCCTGTCCGGAAGCCCCGGCGACGACGGCACGACTGTCTTTCCCCGCCGCGACGTCTTGCGAAAGTTTCTTGGCGGCAAGGGCAACGATTCCGGGGTAGTCGTCCTGCGGATCGTCGATCAGGGCACCGCAGTCTTCGACGTCGCATCCGAGTTGATCGCGGACATATTCGACAAGCTTATTCTTGGCATCGAATCCGGCATGGTCGGAGGCGAAATACACCTTCATGGCCATGTTGTAGCACCTTCAGGTCCCGCGCTTTTCACGGTCCTTGGATAAATTTCCGGGTGGCCGCGATGCCGCGAAGCCAGCCATCCAAGACGCCACCGGGCGCCGCGACTCGTCAGGTCACCGCGCGCCACATCTCGAACTCGTCGTAAAACACGCCATCGACCTTCATCGAGCGCGGCTTGCGGCCGGTGACGGCAAAGCCGTGGCGCTCATAGAGCCGGATCGCGCGGCGGTTTTCGGCCTCGACCGTCAGCACGGCCTGCTCCGCCCGGCCGCGCGCGTAGTCCAGAAAATTCGTCATGAGCGCGTCGGCAAGGCCCGAACCGCGCGCAGGCTCGCGCACATACATCGCGCCTAGATGCGCGACATGGGCGGTCTTCTTCGAATAGCTCTCGGCCGAGAAGGCGTTGATGCCGGCGAGGCGGCCGGCGACGCGCCCGCCGAACCAGACGCGCGCGGCGAGATGCTCGCGCCAGCGTTCGAGCGTGAAAGCGCCTTCGACATCGGGGTCGGCCGAGAAGGCCGTCGGATGACGCCCGAGGGCTTCGAGACGGATATCGCGCAACGCCGCCGCGTCGTCCGGCGTCAGCCGGACGACGGTCACGCGGCGCCTCCGAAGCGCGCGCGCCACTCGGCGAGCTGCTCCTCCGTGATCTTGGCGAACAGGACGTCGGGCGCCGCGATCGCCTGGCCCGGCTCCAGCTGGTCGAGGAATTGCGCCATGGGCTCGCCCGGCCATGGGATGATCGCCGGCGCGTCCATGATCGCGTCGTGGACCTTGCGGGCGGCCGCCGGCATCACCGGCCAGGCGAGATGGCCGAAGAGATGCACCAGGTTCAGGCCCATGCGGATACCCGCCGCGGCCTTGGCGCGGTCGGTCTTGAAATGCGTCCAGGGCGCGGCGACGGTGATGTACTCGTTGGCGGCGACCCAGATCGCCCGCAACTCGGACAGCGCCTTGCGGAATTCGCAGGTTTCCAAGTACTCCGTGTACTGACCGATCAGCACGTCCAGCTTGGTGCACAGGGCCGCCTCCTCGGCGCCATAGACGCCCTCGCCCGGCACCTTGGCCTCGAAGCGCGCGGCGCAGAACTTGGTGACGCGGTTGACGAAGTTGCCGAGCACGTCGGCGAGGTCCTTGTTGATGATTGCGGCGAAATGCTCCCAGGTGAAATTGGTGTCGGAGCTCTCCGGCGCGTTCGCCATCAGGTAGTAGCGCCAGTAATCGGCCGGCAGGATCTCCAGCGCGCCGTCCATGAAGATGCCGCGCCTGCCCGAGGTCGAGAATTTGCCGCCGTCATAATTGATGTAGTTGAAGCCTTTCAGCCGATCGACCTTCTTCCAGGGCTCGCCCGTTCCCAGGATCATCGCGGGGAAGATGATGGTGTGGAAGGGCACGTTGTCCTTGCCCATGAATTCGAAATAGCCGACATCCGCGGCGCCGAACCACCAGCTTTTCCACGCCGCCTCGCCGAGCCCGTTCTTGTCGGCCCATTCCTTGGTAGCGCCGATATATTCAATCGGCGCGTCGAACCAGACATAGAACACCTTGCCCTTGAGCGCGCCGTCGGCGATGTCGTCGGGCACGGGAAACCCCCATTCGAGGTCGCGGGTGATGCCGCGATCCTGCAGCCCCTCGTCCAGCCATTTGGTGGCGATGGAGGTGACGAGCACCGGCCAGTCGTGTCTGTGGCCGGCGATCCAGGCGCGCAATTCATCGACGAATTTCGACTGCTTCAGGAAGAGATGGACGCTGTCGCGGATCTCGATGTCCTGGGCACCGGACACCGCCGAGCGCGGCGCGATCAGATCGATGGGGTCGAGCACGCGGGTGCAATTCTCGCACTGGTCGCCGCGCGCGTTGGCATAGCCGCAATGCGGACAGGTGCCGATCACATAGCGGTCGGGCAGGAAGCGGCCGTCGGTCGCCGAATAGGCCTGCTTGGTCGTGCGCAGGTCGAGATGGCCGTTCTTCCACAGCTGGCGCGCGAAATGCCAGGTCAGCTCGCGGTTCTGCGCCGACGAGGAGCGGCCGAAATGGTCCCAGGAAAGGCCGAAGCGGGCGCCGAGATCGGCCTGGACCGCGTGCCATTTGTCGCAATATTCGGCGACCGGGATGCCGTCCTCGGCGGCGGCGAGCTCGATCGGCGCGCCGTGCTCGTCGGTGGCGCAGATCGCCAGCGTCTCATAGCCCCGTGCCCGGCAGAACCGCGCGAAGACGTCGGCCGGCAGCATCGAGCCCACCAAGTTGCCCAGGTGCTTGACGCCGTTGACGCTCGGTATGGCGGAGGTGATGAGAACGCGCTTCATGTCCATGGGCCCGACAAAAGGGGCGCGCAGATTACCGTCCGGCGCGCGGCCGTCCAGCCTTAAGGCCGCTACCGCCGCTTTGCAAAGCCCGGCGCGGCGCTTGCCTGCCCGGCGCCTTGTCAGTATTGCGTGGCGGCAAGCCGGCTTAGCTCAGTTGGTAGAGCACCTGATTTGTAATCAGGGGGTCCTCGGTTCAAGTCCGGGAGCCGGCACCGTAAAATCAAAGGCTTATGCGGCGAATTCAGAACGGAATGGCACCATTTGCGACTTTTGAAAAGTCGGACGTCCGACTTTTCGCGTGATTTCCGTGCTGTTTTGTTCTTCCGTCCCGCCATGTCCAGAGACGA
>DASWOE010000440.1:0-7126 GCA_036398875.1 Rhizomicrobium sp. | reverse complement strand
CGGGCGAGGACGGCGCGACCGTCTTCCTCGACGGATTCGCATTGGCCGAATGGCTGCGCGACAGCCATCCGCAGGATTTCGCGCGGCTTGCGCGCTGCGCGGTGCCGTTCACGTTCACCGATTCCGCCGGCCGACGCTATGCGGCGCGCTCGCCGGTGCTGCGCACGGCCGCGGACGGCGCCCTGACCGGCCTGCGCTGCAACCATCGCTCGCTGGGCGCGGTGGATTTCGACGCTGCGGAAACGGCGCTTTGGTATGAGGCCTATCTGACGTTCATGCTGGCGGCCGATGCGCCCGAGCGGCAGCTGTCCGTCGTCCTGCGCCCCGGCGATATCGCGATCTTCGACAACGAGCGCATCCTGCACGGCCGGCGGCCGTTCATCGCGGCGGCGGAGCGGCTGCTCAAGGGCTGCTATGCCGACCGCGACGCGTTGCGCGCGACGCTGGCGCGGCTCGATCAGGCCTGCGACGGCAGCAGCAGAAGCCGATAGCCCACGCCCGGCTCGGTGACGAGCAGGTTCGGCGTGCCGTCCGGCTCCAGCTTCTGCCGCAGCTGGCGCATCAGCACGCGCAGATATTGCACGTCCTCGACATGGGCGGGGCCCCAGACCTCGGCGAGGAGCTGGTGGTGGGTCACGACCTTGCCGGCGTGACCGACGAGGAAGCGCAGCAGGCTGTATTCCTTGGGCGACAGGTGAACCTCGGCCTCGCCGAGGCGCACGCGGCGATGGACGAGATCGACGGACAGGCGCCCGCTGTGAAACAGCGGCGCCTCGCCGGTCGTTTGCAGGCCGTGGCGCAGCGCCGCCTTCAGGCGGGCGAGCAGCTCGGCCATGTCGAAGGGCTTGGTGACGAAATCGTCGGCGCCCATCTCCAGCGCCTTGACCTTGCCCTCGACGTCGCTGCGCGCCGAGAGCACGACGACCGGCGTCAGCGCCGTGGCGCGGATTTTCTCAAGCACCGCGAAGCCGTCCTGGTCGGGAAGCCCCAGGTCGAGGATCACGGCATCGGGCTTTTCCGAGACGAGCAGCTTCAGCGCCTGCGCCGCGGTCAGCGCCTCGACGCATTCATAGCCGTGCGGCGGCAGGCCGGCGCGCAGGAAGCGCTGGATCTGCGGCTCGTCGTCCACGATGAGGATGCGCGGCAATCGATGGATCATGGCAGGTCCGCTTCCGGCAGGGAGAGTGTGAGCACGGCGCCGCCGCGGTCGATGCGGTTGGTGGCGGCGAGGCTGCCGCCGAATGCCTCCACGAAGCCGCGCGCGACCGCAAGCCCCAGCCCCGTCCCGGCGATGCGGCTGTCGGCGGCCTTGGCGCGATAGAATTTGTCGAAGATGTGCGGCAGGGCGCCCGGCGGAATGCCGGGGCCTTCGTCCTCGACCGCGACGAGCACCCTGCCCGCGCCCGGCCGGGCGCGGATGCGGATGGCCGAGCCGGGCGGCGCGTATTTCGCGGCATTGTCGAGCAGGTTCACCAGCGCCTGCTCGACCAGCAAGGGATCGACCAGGACCGCGGGCAGGTCGTCGGGAATGTCGAGGCCCAGCTGGTGCGCGGCAAGGCGGCGGGCGAGGCGCTTGCGCGCGGCGTCCACCAGCTCCTTTACATCGGCGGTCTCGACCTTGACGCCCAGCGCGCCCGCTTCGAGCCGCGACATGTCGAGCAGGTTGCCGACGAAACGGTCGAGCCGCTCCGCCTCGTCGCGGATGGTGGAAAGAAGTTCGAGGGTCTGGGCCGCGTCGTAGAGCTCGCCGCCGGTCAACAGCGTGGTGGCGGCGCCCAGGATCGAGGCCAGCGGCGTGCGCAAATCGTGCGACAGCGAGGTCAGCATCGCGACGCGCAGCTTGTCGGCCTCCAGATGCACCTGGGCCTCATCGACGCGCTCGACGAGTTGCGAGCGCTCGATCGCCAGGGCCGACTGGTCCATCAGGGAATCGAGCAGCCGCCGCTCTTCCGGGGTGAACGGCGATTTTTCGTCGGCGCGCTGCAGGCCGATGACTCCCACCAGTCCCTCGCCGGTCCGCATCGGCAGGAACAGGCGCTTGGTGCCCGGCAGGGTCTCGGCATTGCGGCCCGCGGGCTTGCCCTTCTCCCAGGACCACATGGCGGCGGCGAAATCCTGGGCGTCGAGTTCATCCTCCGGCGGATAGCCGATGCGGATCTCCAGCCGTCTCGTCTTCGGATCGGGAAGGAGCATGACCACGTTCGCCTTGAGCATCGAAGATATCTGATAGGCGGCGGCCCACAGGATGTCGTCGAGACGCGCGATGGCCGCGAGCTTGCCGGTGAAGCGGTAGAGTTCGCTGGCGATGGCGGCGCGGGCCGAGGCGAGATGGGCCTGGTCGCGCACCCGCGCCGCGAGGTTGCCGGCGGTGACCGCCACCAGCAGCAGCACGGCGAAGGACAGGAAATTGTTGGGATCGGCGATGGAGAAGGTATAGAGCGGCGGCAGGAAGAAGAAGTTGTAGGTCAGCCCGGCGACAAGCGCGGTGAACAGCGCGGGCCTGAGCCCGAACGACACGGCGCTGAGCAGCACCGGGATCAGGAACAACAGATCGATGCTGCCGAGCGCCTGCGGCAAGGCCGCGATCAGCGCCCAGGCGAAGCCGGCGGTGACCGCAACGCCCAGGCCGCTCAAGCCGAAACCGCGCCAGGGGGCCGGATCGGCGCCGGGCGCCGTCCTGACGGATTTCGGCGCCACGAGGTCGCCTTCGGCGAGCACCGCGGTGATGCTGATGGCGCCGCTGTTGCGCATGAGGTCGCGCACGACCGAGCCGTGCAGCAATTCGAACCAGCGCGAACGCTCCGACTTGCCGATCAGGATCTGGGTGACGTTGTTCTTGCGGGCATAGTCGAGAACGGTCTGCGCGATGTCGCGGCCGGGCAGCGTCACCGCCTCGCCGCCGAGGCGCTGGGCCAGGCGCAGCGTGTCGGCGATGCGGTCCTTCTCGACGTCGTTCAGGCCGAGATGGCGGGGGCTTTCGACATGGAGCGCGGTCCAGGCGCCCTTGAGATTGTCGGCGAGGCGGCGGGCGCGCCGCATCAGCTCGGCGGCCGACGGATGCTCGTTGACGCAGACCAGGATGTGCTCGCTGGCCGGCCACGGCCCGCCGATGGCGTGCGCCTGCATGTAATCGGTCATGTCGCGATCGACGCGCTGCGCGGTCTTGCGCAGCGCCAGCTCGCGCAGGGCGGTGAGATTGCCGGGTGAGAAGAAATGGCGCAGCGCCCGCTCGGCCTGCGCCTTGACGTAGACCTTGCCCTCTTTCAGGCGCTGGAGCAGATCGTCGGCGGTGGTATCGACCAGCTCGATCTCGTCGGCCTGGTCGAGGATCGCGTCCGGAACGGTCTCGCGCACGCGGATGCGGGTGATCCGGGCGACGACGTCGTTCAGGCTTTCGATGTGCTGGATGTTGACCGTGGTGTAGACGTCGATGCCGGCGGCGAGCAATTCCTCGACGTCGAGATAGCGCTTGGGATGGCGGCTGCCTTCGGCATTGGTGTGCGCCAGCTCGTCCACCAGCACCAGCTTCGGCCTGCGCTGGAGCACGGCATCGAGGTCCATCTCGAAGATGACGCGGCCCTTGTAGAGCGAGCGTTTCTTGGGGACGGTCTCGAAGCCCTTGGTCAGCGCGTCGGTGTCGATGCGGCCATGGGTCTCGACCACGCCGATGACGATATCGGCGCCGTCGCGGCGGCGCAGGCGCGCCTGGGTCAGCATCTCGAAGGTCTTGCCGACGCCCGGCGCCGCGCCCAGGAATATCTTGAGCTTGCCGCGGCCTTCCTTGTTCGCCTGCTCGAGCAGGGCCTCCGGCGAGGGTCGGTCTTCAACAATGGCCATTCAGGCAGGATAGCTCAACGGCTGGCGGTCCGCAGCGCGTCGAGCGCCATGTTGAGCCTCAGCACGTTGACATGCGGCTCGCCGATCAGGCCGAGGACGCGGCCCTCTATGTGGTCGGTGACGAGCCTGCGCACGACATCTTGCGGCAGCCGGCGCGCCTTGGCGATGCGCGGCACCTGGAAATAGGCGCCGGCGGGCGTGATGTCGGGGTCGAGGCCGCTGGCGGAGGAGGTGACGAGGTCAACCGGCACGGGGACGCCCGGGTTTTCCTTCTGCAGCGTCGCGGCGTCGGCGGCCACGCGCTTGATCAGCGCCTTCGAGATGGGACCGAGATTGGAGCCGGACGAATTGGCGGCGTCATAGCCGTTGCCGGCGGCCGAGGGACGACCGTGGAAGTATTTCGGGCTGGCGAAGGCCTGGCCCAACAGCTCCGAGCCGACGGTCTTGCCCTCGATGGCGATCAGGCTGCCATTCGCCTGGTGGGGAAAGAGAGCCTGCGCGAGGCCGGTCATGCCCAGGGGATAGGCGAGGCCGGTGAGGATCGTCATCAGGACGATCATCGCGATGGCGGGACGGATCTGGCGGACCATGGGGCGCTCCTTAGACGAGGCCGGTGGAGGTGACGAGGATGTCGATCAGCTTGATGCCGACGAAGGGCACGACGATGCCGCCGATGCCGTAGATCAGAAGGTTGCGGCGCAGCAGCGCGGCCGCGCCGACGGCGCGATAGGCGACGCCGCGCAGGGCAAGCGGAATCAGCGCGACGATGATCAGGGCATTGAAGATGATCGCCGACAGGATGGCGCTTTGCGGCGAGTGCAGGCCCATGACGTTCAGGGCCTGGAGCTGGGGATAGAAGGCGAGGAACATCGCCGGGATGATGGCGAAGTATTTCGCCACGTCGTTGGCGATGGAGAAGGTGGTCAGCGCACCGCGGGTGATCAGGAGCTGCTTGCCGATCTCCACGATCTCGATGAGCTTGGTCGGATCGCTGTCGAGATCGACCATGTTGCCGGCCTCGCGCGCCGCCATGGTGCCGGTGTTCATCGCCACGCCGACATCGGCCTGGGCCAGCGCCGGGGCGTCGTTGGTGCCGTCGCCGCACATCGCGACCAGCTTGCCTTGCGCCTGCTCGTCGCGGATCAGCTTGAGCTTGGTCTCGGGCGTCGCCTGGGCCATGAAATCGTCCACGCCGGATTCGGCGGCGATGGCCGCGGCGGTGAGCGGGTTGTCGCCGGTGATCATCACGGTGCGGATGCCCATCTTGCGCAGCGCCGCGAAGCGCTCGCGGATGCCGCCCTTGACGATGTCCTTCAGGTGGATGACGCCAAGCAGCCGGCCGTCCCTGGCGACGGCCAAGGGCGTGCCGCCGGACTTGGCGATGCCTTCGGCGATGGTCATGAGCTGCTGCGCGGTCTCCGGGCCGATGGCCTGGAGCGCCGCCGCGGCGGCGCGCTCGGAGCCGGCGCCGGCCGGGATGCCCTTCTGGGCGCGGACGTAATCGAGCACCGCATCGACCGCGCCCTTGCGGATGGACGAGCCATCGACGTCGATGCCGCTGATGCGGGTCTGCGCCGTGAAGGGAATGAAATGCGCCGCAAGGCCCGACATCTCGCGGCCGCGAATGGCGTATTTCTCCTTGGCAAGCACGACGATGGAGCGGCCCTCCGGCGTCTCGTCGGACAGCGAGGAGAGCTGTGCCGCGTCGGCGAGGTCGCGCGCATCGACGCCGGGCAGGGCCAGGAACTCGGTCGCCTGGCGGTTGCCCAAGGTGATCGTGCCGGTCTTGTCGAGCAGGAGCGTGTCGACGTCGCCGGCGGCTTCCACCGCGCGGCCGGACATCGCGAGGACGTTGAAGCGCACGAGACGATCCATGCCGGCGATGCCGATGGCGCTGAGCAGCGCGCCGATCGTGGTCGGGATCAGGGTCACGAACAGCGCGACCAGTACGAGGACGGAGATCGAGCCGCCGGCATAGGCCGCGAAGCTCGGGATCGAGGCGACGGCGAAGACGAAGATGATGGTGAGGCCGGCGAGCAGGATGTTGAGGGCGATCTCGTTGGGCGTCTTCTGGCGCTCGGCGCCTTCGACCAGGGCGATCATGCGGTCGAGGAAGGTATGGCCCTGTGCGGCGGTGATCCCGACCTTGATCCAGTCGGAGATGACCTGGGTGCCGCCGGTGACGGCGGAGCGGTCGCCGCCGCTCTCGCGGATGACGGGCGCCGACTCGCCGGTGATCGCGGCCTCGTTGACCGAGGCGACGCCTTCGACCACGTCGCCGTCGCTGGGGATCAGGTCGCCCGCTTCGACCAGCACGACGTCGCCGGGCTTGAGCTGGGTTGCCGGGACCAGGGTCCATTTGGCGGCGCCCTTGCCGAGCAGCTTGGCGGCAGCGTCGGTCTTGGTCTGGCGCAGCGCGGCGGCCTGGGCCTTGCCGCGGCCCTCCGCGACGGCTTCGGCGAAATTCGCGAACACCACGGTGAACCACAGCCACAGATTGATCTGCAGCGCGAAGCCCAGATGCGGCGCGCCGATGGCGAGGTCGCGGATGAACAAGACCGTGGTCAGCGTGGCGACGATCTCGACCACGAACATGACCGGGTTCTTCGCCATGTGGCGCGGACCGAGCTTGCGCAAGGCGCCCCAGATGGCGGGGATCACGATCTTGGGATCGGCGATCGTGGCGGCGGGCGCGCGCCGGTTCAGCTTCTCGATGCCCATCGGCCTGTCGGATGTCATGCTCATGATGTTCAGACCTCAATAAGTGGTGCCGGCGAGCATCGCGAAATGCTCGACGATCGGCCCGAGCGCGACGGCCGGGAAATAGATGAGGCCGCCGACGATCAGGATCACGCCGATCAGAAGGCCGACGAACAGGCCCTGGTCGGTCGGGAAGGTGCCGGCCGAGGGCGGCACGATCTTCTTGGCGGCGAGCGAGCCGGCGACGGCGAGCATCGGCACGATCATCAGGAAGCGGCCGATGAACATGGCGAGGCCCAGCGTCGAATTGTAGAACGGCGTGTTGGCGGTGAGCCCGGCGAAGGCGCTGCCGTTGTTGCCGGTGGCCGAGGTGAAGGCATAGAGGATCTCGCTGAAGCCGTGCGGCCCGGCATTGAGCGGGCCGGCGAGGCCGGCCGGCAGCACGGCCGCCAGCGCGGTGAAGCCCAGGATCGACATCGGCAGGACGAGGATGGCGAGCATCGCCATTTTCACGTCCTTGGATTCGATCTTCTTGCCGAGATATTCCGGCGTGCGCCCGACCATCAGCCCGGCGATGAACACCGCGAGC
>DASWOE010000439.1:0-2774 GCA_036398875.1 Rhizomicrobium sp. | reverse complement strand
GCCGCCGGCGATCGCGCCGCCGGCCGCGCCCCGGGCATAGCCCTTGGCGAAATCGCGGGCATAGAACAGGCCGACCAGGCCGGCGATCATCATGCCGCCGAACTCGAACACATTCGCCCGCACCCAGGTCACATAGTGACCGATCACCACCATCGTCACTTCCAGAGCGATGCCGGTGAGGGCCGCGCGCTGGAGCAGCTTGCCGTCGAACACGCCTGCTCCGGATCGGGTTGCGATCCCATCAAAGACGGCAATCGTGGCGGTTCCGCGGCGCCGCTTCAGGCGCGAACGGCGCGCGTTCCCCCGATCAGCCTGCCGAGCGCGCCGCCGACGGCGCCCGTGACGGCGGAACTGACGGTGCCGACGGCCAGGATCGCCGCCATCGTATCGCCGAGCGCGACCGACACCGCGATGCCGATCAGGGCGCAAAGTCCGCCGGCGACCGCGCCGCCCAGGACGCTCGGCCCCCAGCCGAAGGCCGGGCGGCCGTAAAGGGCGACCGCGAGCAGGGAAATGGCCATGCCGCCGAGCGCGAAGACTTGCAGCGCGACGAACGGAATGAAATGGCCGGCGACGACCATGACGAACTGCAAAACCGTGCCGGTGGCGGTGGCAGACACAAGCGCTTTTCTGTCGAACATAGGTCCCTCCTCAATTCTTCCTGGCGAAACTGTCGGCCAGCGCCGCGAGATATTCGGCGTTGCCGTCCTTCAGATGGGCATAGAGCCGGTCGTAATTGGCGCCGGCGCCGAAGCCGACCACGGTCTGGGTGACGCGGGTCCTGCCGCCCTCCGCCGCGTCGAAGCTCAGCAGCGTGCGCACCGTGCCGAAGGTGGCGGGGTCGAACGGGCCGCCCGCCGGCACGAACTCGTTGTGGAAGACGAGCAGTTCGTCGGGCAGGAAGACATCGATGCGGTTGCGCACATTGTCGGCGTCGCCGATCCTGCCGTCCGGACGGAGCGCGAATTCGATCAGCCCGCCATTCCCCGGCGTGACTTGCACGACCGGAACCGTCCAGCGCGCCATGCCGGCGGAGGTGGTGAAGGCCCGCCACACCGCGTCGCGCGGCGCATCGACCGTCACCGTCTCGCGCAGCACCCGCGCGCCGCCGGCATCGACATAGGAACCGTCGGACACCGCGGCTTGGGCCGGCGCCGCCAGCGCGATGCCCACGGCAAGCACGGCGCCGCGCATCAACATCGCCTTGATCGTCATGATGTCCCTGCCTTCTTCTTTTCCATCGCCTCGCGTTCGAGCCGCGTGACGTAGTCGCGCAGCATCGCGACCGACCGGTCGAAGGCCGCGAGGCTGCGGTGGGTGCGCGACTGCATCACCCCGCCCTCCATCGTCGTCAGCGTGAAGATCGCCAGGCCGTGACGGTCGAGATCGGCGGGCAGCCGGTCGCCGGCCGCGCCGTAGCAGGCCTCGATCGCATCGACCCAGCCCTCGAAATTCACCGCCAGCAATTCGCGCACCGGCGGATCGGGCTCGTGGATCTCCAGCGCCAGATTGCCGATCGGGCAGCCATAGAAAAAATCGCTCTCGGCCAGGGCCTGGCGGTAGCGCCCCAGGAGCGCGAAGACGCGCGCGATCGGATCGGCGATGCCGCGCCACGCGGGCTCCAGCAACATCGGGCCGATGCCGTCGCGATAGCGCGCCAGCACCTCGATCAGCAGGTCCTGCTTGGTCGGGAAAAAATGATACAGGCTGCCGCTGTTGGCCGGCGCCGCGCGCAGGATGTCGGCGATGCTGGCCGATTCGTATCCCTTCTCCGCGAAAAGCCGCATTGCCGTCATCACCAGACGTTCCTTGGTGTCCTCAGCCATGCCGGATACTTGATTGAACAATCAACCAAGTCAAGTCTTGCGCCGGGGCTAACGAAGTTTAAGCCCGGCGAACTTGCGGGCGGGAAGCAATTTCTCTAAGGAATTCCTCGCTTTCTCCACCCCGGGCACCATGATCGAAATCGAGGGACTGAGCCGCCGTTTCGGCCCCTATACCGCCGTGTCCAACCTGTCGCTCAAGGTCGCCAAAGGCGAGGTCCTGGGGTTCCTCGGGCCCAACGGGGCCGGCAAGTCCACGACCATGAAGATGATCACCGGCTATCTCGCGCCCAGCGCGGGGCGGGTGCGGGTCATGGGCTACGACGTGGAGACCCAGGCCCTCGCGGCGCAGGCGTCGATCGGCTATCTGCCCGAGGGCGCGCCGGCCTATGGCGACATGACGGCACGGCAATTCCTGATGTTCATCGCCGAAATCCGCGGCTTTCACGATGCCGCCGCGAAAGCGCGGGTCGAGGCGGCCATCGCCAAGACCGAACTCGAAGGCGTGCTCGACCAGCCGATCGAGACGCTGTCGAAAGGCTTCAAGCGCCGCGTCGGGCTGGCGCAGGCGATCCTGCACGATCCGCCGGTGCTCATCATGGACGAGCCGACCGACGGGCTGGATCCCAACCAGAAGCATTCGGTGCGCAGCCTGATCCGCGGCATGGCGGCGCAAAAAGCGATCATCGTCTCGACCCATCTGCTCGAAGAGGTGGAGGCGATCTGCACCCGCGTGGCGATCATCGATCGCGGCCAGATCGTCGCCGACGAGACGCCGGCCCGGCTGCTGGCGCGCTCGCGCTATCACAATGCGGTGACGCTGGTCGTGCCGCAGCCGCTGCGCGATGCGGCCCTGGCCAAGCTCAAGACCTGCGCCACCGTCTCCAGCGTGGAGACCGCGTCGCGCGCCGACGGCGCCGCCGTGCTCACCGCCTTCCCGCGCAACGGCGC
>DASWOE010000438.1:0-3138 GCA_036398875.1 Rhizomicrobium sp. | reverse complement strand
GTCGGCCGCCTATCAGACCGCGCTGGCCGGCGCGCGCGCCCGCGCGCAATCGCTGGCCGATGCCAATCGCAAGTCGATCCATGACGAGATCGAACGCGCGCGTGCGGCGGCGGACGCCAAGGCGCATGGGGACATCCAGGCGGCCGAGGCCCGCATCGCCGCGTCGCGCGACGAGGCCCGCAGCCATGTCGTCAAGGCCGCCGAGGACGCGGCGATCGCGATCGTGGCGCATCTGACCGGCGACACGGTCTCGGCCGACGAAGCCGCCTCGGCCGTGCGCGCCGCAACGGGACGCTGACCATGGAATTCCTGCAAGATCCCGAAACCTGGGTCGGTTTGGGCTTCGTCATCGTGATCGGCATCCTGCTCTATGCCGGCGCGCCGAAGATGATCGGGACCCTGCTCGACGCGCGCGCCGCCGCCATCAAGGGCGAGCTCGACGAGGCGCGCCGCCTGCGCGACGAGGCCCAGGCCACGCTCGCGAGCTTCCAGGCCAAGGCCGCCGGCGCGGAAGCCGAAGCGCAGGCCATCGTCGATGAGGCCAAGGCCGAGGCGGCGCGTTTCGCCGCCGATGCGAGCGTCGCGCTCAGCCAGCAGATCGAACGCCGCGCCCGCCAGGCGCAGGACAAGATCGCCCAGGCCGAAGCCGTCGCGATGGCCGAGATCCGCCGGCTCGCCGCCGACGCCGCGACCGCCGCCGCCGAGAAGCTCATCGCCGCGCGCATGACCGACGCCAAGGCCGCCGCGATGATCGAGACCAGCATCAAGGCGCTGGGCAGCAAGCTGAATTAAGGAGCGCTGTCATCCCCGGCCGAGCAGCGCAAAGCGCCGCGAGGGGACCCCGTAGCGACAGCGTGCGGGGACCCAGGCCGCAAACAAGCGCGGCCGGCTGGGTTCGTGCACGACTCAAGCCCCGATCCGCGCCCGGTCTCGCAACACCTCGCGCAGCAGCGCGCGCAGACGCGGAAGATCGGCCGGTGCGAAGGCACGAAGCGGGAGATAACGAACGCTGAGGGGCCGGATGCGCAACAGGAACGCGCGCCGCGTTTCCCTCGTACGGCGAACCGCGCTCCAGGGCATGAACAGCGAAAGGCCGCGCCCATCGGTCAGGCGCAGTCCATCGCTCGCGACATGATAGTCGATGGTCCGCTGCAGGCGATTGAGCGGAAGGAAAAACAGGAACGACAGCGCCACCATCCCGACGAACATGATGAGGCAAAACAGGATGACCATGACCATGAGTGTGACGGCGGCGATCACGATGATGTCGAACCGGCCGGGCAGCCCCCTCGGAAGGTCGTAGAACGCGTAAGCCCCGCACGCCAGCCCGACGAGCGGAACCACATATTTCCCGCTCGCATGCCAGCGGGCGAGGAACACGTCTGCGAACCGGATGACGGCGTGTCCCTCGACCGGCTCCATGTCACGCCTTTTCCGGCTGCACCACGCGGATGTGCAGTTCGCGCAGCTGCTTGGGCAGAACCTCGGTCGGCGCATTCATCAAGAGGTCCTGACCCTGCTGGTTCATCGGGAACATCGTGACCTCGCGGATGTTCTCCTCGCCGGCCAGCAGCATCACCACGCGCTCCAGCCCCACCGCGCAGCCGCCATGCGGCGGCGCCCCGTGGCGAAAGGCGTTCAGCATGCCGCCGAACTTGGCCTCGGTGAAATCGCGGCCGCTGCCGGCGATCTCGAACGCCTTCAGCATCACCTCCGGGTCGCGGTTGCGCACCGCCCCCGACAGCATCTCATAGCCGTTGCAGACGATGTCGTACTGGAACACCTTGATGCCCAGGATCGTCTCGCGGTCGCGCTCGGCGTCGAGCGTCATGAAGTCCGCGGTATCGAATTGCGGCAGCGAGAACGGGTTGTGGCCGAACTCGATGCACTTCTCGTCCTCGTTCCATTCGTACATCGGCATATCGACGATCCAGCAGAACTTGAAGACGCCCTCTTCGAGCAGCTTGAGCTCGGTCCCGATGCGCGTGCGCGCCAGGCCGGCGAGCTTGGCCGCGCGCTCGGTCTTGTCGGCGGCGAAGAACAGCGCGTCGCCGGCCTGGATGCCGGCACGCGCGATCAGCTCGGCCTGGGCCGCTTCGGGAATGAACTTGGCGATCGGGCCCTTGCCCGCGAGCTTGCCGTTGTCATCCTCGAAGATCACATAGCCGAGGCCCGCGGCGCCTTCCGCGCGCGCCCAGTCGTTGAGCTTGTCGAAGAAGGAGCGCGCCTGCGACGCCGCCCCCGGCGCCGGAATCGCCCGCACCGTCTTGCCCTTGAACGCCTTGAACGCCACGTCCTCGCGCGCGAACACGTCCGAGACATCGCAGATCACGATCGGGTTGCGCAGATCCGGCTTGTCGGTCCCGTATTTCAGCGCCGCATCCTCATAGGTGATGTGCGGCACCTCGGTATGGACCTCGCGGCCTTCGGCGAATTCCTCGAACGTCCCCAGCAGCACCGGCTGGATCGCGTCGAACACGTCCTGCTGCTCGACGAAGCTCATCTCCACGTCGAGCTGGTAGAACTCGCCCGGCGAGCGGTCGGCGCGGCCGTCCTCGTCGCGGAAACACGGCGCGATCTGGAAATAGCGGTCGAAGCCCGCCACCATGATGAGCTGCTTGAACTGCTGCGGCGCCTGCGGCAGGGCATAGAACTGTCCCGGATAGCGCCGGCTCGGCACCAGGAAGTCGCGCGCGCCTTCCGGCGAACTGGCGGTCAGGATCGGCGTCTGGAATTCGGTGAAGCCCTGCCCGATCATCCGGCTACGGAGCGACTGGATGATCCTGGAGCGCAGCACGATGTTCCTGTGCAGCCGCTCGCGGCGCAGGTCGAGGAAGCGGTATTTCAGCCGCGTCTCTTCGGGATATTCGAGGTCGCCGAACACCGGCAGCGGCAGTTCCGGCGCGGTCGCCTGCACCGTCACGGTGTCGATGCGGATTTCGACCTCGCCGGTCGGCAGGTCCTTGTTCACCGCTTCGGCGAAACGCTCGACGACCTTGCCGGTCAGCGTCAGCACCCATTCCGAGCGCGCCTTGTCGCATTCGGCGAAGGCCGGCTCGTCCGGCTCGACCACGCATTGGGTGATGCCGTAATGATCGCGCAGGTCGATGAACAGGAGGCCGCCATGGTCGCGCTTGC
>DASWOE010000437.1:0-3702 GCA_036398875.1 Rhizomicrobium sp. | reverse complement strand
CGAAGCTGGCCGGCGCGCCGCGCAGCGGCACGATGGGCGCGGGCGGCGCCGGACGGGGGGCGGCGAGGCCCGCGCCCAGCACCAGCGGCAGGCACAGCGACAGGACGGACAGACGGCGAAAACGCATGGGCGGAGGAACCTCGGAGCGCGCGCAGGCACGATGCTGCGTAATCCTATGGGAACGAAATGTGAAGGGAATACGGCGCCGGATCAGGGCCGTTCCTGCTGCGGCCGAAAGGTCCCCGGGAGCGGCGGCAGGCTCTGCAGCCAGCGCCGCACCGGCCGGTCGAACCAATGTTCCGCCAGCGCCGCCGCGGCCACGAACACCGGCGGCAGGCACAAGACCAGCACGACGTGGAAGGTGCTTCGCGGCAGGGCCGAGAAGATCATCGCGGTCACAGGTCCGTGAAGGATGTAGAGCGGATAGCTGACCGCGCCCGCCCAGGCGAATATCGACGCGGCGCGCGGCGGCGGCCCGTTGCCGATGGCCGCGATCACCAGGACGGGGAACAGCAGCGTCACCACGGCGAAATCGTAGAACGGCGAATCGGGCCCGAGGCCGGTCATGGCCAGCGCGGCAATGGCGACCACGGCCCAGGCCGGCAGGCGGAACGACGGCAACCGGCCCTGGCGGTCGAGGCGGTGCAGGAGCACGCCGAGCGGGAAAGCGAAGGCGAAGCGGATATAGCCGCGGGCCAGATCGCTCACATCCGGTCCGACATCCAGCGAGCCGCAGCGATAAAGCACCACCGCCAGCCCGACCGCGCCGGTGAGCGACAGAATCTTCAGCGTCCGCTCGGTCAGCGACCGCACCGTGACGGCGTAGATCAGGTTGCCGAAGATCTCGACCGAGAGCGACCAGGCGGCCGGATTGAGCGGGAACGCCGCGCCGCCGCCATAGCGCACGAGCTGCGGCAGGAAGAAGACGCTCATCAGCGTCACCGTCGCCACCGGCATGGCGGGGAACAGGAAATTGTCGGTCGGCGCCACGGCACGCACGACCGCATAGCATCCGAGTCCGACCGCGAAGCTCAGCGCATAGAGCGGCCACAGCCGCTTCAGCCGCACCGCCAGGAAGGCGGCCACGCCGCCGCCCGCCTGCAATTGCGCCTCATAGGACGCGGCGATGACGAACCCGCTCATCAGGAAGAACAGATCGACCGCCAGATAGCCGTGCAGGGCGACGACATGATACGGCCCCGCCAGATGCCCGATCAGCACGATGAACGCGGCGATGCCGCGCAACCCGTCGAGCGTGCCGTAGCGCCGGTGTGCCATGGGCGCAAGCTTGGCCCGGCCGTCCTTGCCAAAGCGTTGCCGGGAGGCGCCGCTATTTGCCGCCGCCGGTGGGTCCGTGGCCGAAATATTTCAGGAAATCGCTGTCGGGCGAGAGCACGAGCGAGGTGCCGCCGCCGCCGAGGCTGTCCTGATAGGCCTGCATGGAGCGCCAGAAGGCGAAGAATTCCGGGTCCTGGCTGAAGGCGGCGCCCAGGATGCGGGTCTTCTCCGCGTCGCCCTCGCCGCGCAGGATTTCCGATTCGCGGGTGGCTTCGGCGGTCAGCACCGTCACCTCGCGCGCCGCGCGCGCCTTGATGCGCTGGGCCGTCTCGCTGCCCTCGGCACGGTATTCCGCCGCCTCGCGCTCGCGTTCCTTCTGCATGCGCTGATAGATCGCCAGGCTGTTGGCCTGCGGCAGGTCGGCATGGCGGATGCGCACATCGACGATCTCGACGCCGAAGCCGGCGACGTTGCTGTTCATCTGGTTCTTGATGTCGATCATCAGCTCGGCGCGCTTGTCCGACAGCATGGCGGCGAAGCTCTGCTTGCCCAGCACGCCGCGCACGCTCGACGTCAGGATCGGCTGCAGCCGGGCCAGCGCGTTCTCGCGGTCGATCAGGATCTGGTAGAAGCGCAAGGGATCGGTGATGCGCCAGCGCGCGAAGGCATCGACGATCATCCGCTTCTTGTCGGAGGCGATGACCTCTTCCGGCAGGGCGTCGAGCAGAAGGACGCGCTTGTCGAAGAACACGACGTTCTGCGTCAGCGGCGTCTTGAAATGCAGCCCCGGATCGGTGACCACGGCTTGCGGCGCGCCGAACTGCAGCACCAGCGCCTCTTCCGTCTGGTTCACGAAATAGAAGCTGGAGAACAGCGCCAGCAGGACGACGAGCCCGAGCAGGCCGGCGATGACGAGGATGGCGCGGCTCATTGTCCGCCTCCGCCCGATCCGGATTCCGCCGCCCCGCCGCGCCCACCGCTGCCCAGCATGCTGGGCAGCTGGAAATACGGCACCACGCCCTTGGCGGAATTGTCGACGATCACCTTGTTGGAATTGGCGAGGATGCTGCTCATCGTCTCCAGATACATGCGCCGGCGCGTCACGTCGGGCGCGGTGCGGTATTGCGCCAGCACCGAGAGGAAGCGCTTGGCCTGGCCGCTGGCCTCGGCGATCGCCTGCTGGCGATAGGCCTCGGCGTCCTGGACGATGCGCGCCGCGTTGCCCCGCGCCTCCGGGATCACCTTGTTGGCATAGCCCTCGGCCTCGTTGCGCATGCGCTCCTGGTCGGCGCGCGCCGCCTGGACGTCGCGATAGGCGCTGATCACCTCGTCCGGCGGGTCGGCCTTCTGCATGTTCACGCTGGTGACGGTGACGCCGGCGCCGTAGCCGTCGAGCGTCTTCTGCATCAGGTCCTTGACCTCGAACTGGATCGCCTCGCGGTCCTGGGTGAGGATGTTCTCGAACTGGCTGCGCCCGACGACCTCGCGCATCGCGCTTTCCGCCACCGCCTTGATGGTGGCGTCGGGGTCCTCGACGTTGAAGAGATAGGCGCCGGCGTCCTTGACCACCCACAGCACGGTGAAGTTCACGTCGATGATGTTCTCGTCGCCCGTCAGCATGTCGGATTCGGACGAGATGTCCTCGGCCACCGCGTCGGATTCGGGCGGCTTGAAGCCGATATTGATCTGGCGGGGGCGCGTCACGTCGAGCGTATAGGCGGTCTCGATCGGCCAGGGCAGGTGATAATTGATGCCCGAGGTCGTGCGCGCGACATATTTGCCGAAGCGCAGCACGATGCCCTGTTCATAGCTCTCGACGAAATAGATGCCGCTGAGCAGCCACACCACCACGACCACGAGCAGCAGGACGACCAGGCTGCCGGTGCCGAAGCCGGGACCGGGCAGGAAGCTTTTCAGCCGGTCCTGGCCGCGCCGCAGCAGGTCTTCGAGATCGGGCGGCCGCATCCCGCCGCCGCCCGACGACGACGGCCCGCGGCTCCACGGCCCGGTTGGGCCGCCGTTTCCGCTTCCACCCGACGAATTGGTCCACGGCATCGCGCGCCCCTGTTCCTTGGTTTCCCAAGGTCCGGCGGTTATATGTGCATCGCCGCCGGGGCGCAAACCTATTGCCCCTCCGCTTAGATGGAGTTGCGGCGGACCGGTTCAAGGACGTCCATGGGACAGGTTACACGCGAGGCAGTGCTGCGAGCGCTCGACCGGATCATCGATCCGGCCAGCGGGCGCAGCGTGGTGCAGGAAGACATCGTGCAGGGGCTGGCGATCCGCGACGGCAATGTCGGCTTCGCGGTCGAAGTGGATGCGGCGCGCGGCGGCGCGGCCGAGCCGCTGCGCAAGGCCTGCGAGGACGCGGTCGCCGCGCTTGCCGGCGTGTTGTCGGTGACCGCGGTGTTGACCGCCCATCAG
>DASWOE010000436.1:0-2634 GCA_036398875.1 Rhizomicrobium sp. | reverse complement strand
GGCGGGCCTGGCGGTGATGCATGTGCGGGTGGCCTTCGCCGAGGCGGACTACGCCGCGATGTCGCCGCGCAACAAAGCCTTCGCGCCGCTTTCGAACGCCCGCTTCCTGGAAGACGGAACGCCGCCGGCCGCGATTCACGACGCCCTCGCGCCGGCGCCGGACGAGGACGTCTTCCGCAAGATCCGCGTCGGCGCCTTCAGCACGACGAATTTGGCCGGACGGCTCGCGGCGCGGGGCATCGATACGCTGGTGCTGGCCGGCATCGCCACCAGCGGCGTCGTGCTGTCGACGCTGCGCGATGCGGCGGATCGCGACTACCGGATGCATGTCGTCGCCGATGTCTGCGCCGACCAGGACGAAGAGGTTCATCGCGTGCTGACGCAAAAGGTCTTTCCGCGCCAGGCGGACGTGCTCGATCTCGCCGCGTTCGAGGCCGCGATAGGGACGGGCTGACCGCCCGCTGTCAGTCCAGGAATCCCTTTGCCATCGCGGCGGCAAATTCGTCGCCCGCCGGCGTGCCCCACAGGCTCATGGTCTCGCCGCCAATGGCGCGCGCGACAAGTGCCGGGTCCTTTTTGCCCTCGACCGGGCGTTCGGCGTCTTTTTCGCCGTCGTCGCTCAGCTTGATGCCGATTTCCCGTCCGACCACGCGGCCGTCCGGCGCGATCAACAGGTTGCAGGGAATTGCCACGCTGTTGCCCTGCCGCGCCATCCGGCGCATCAGCTTGTCTCCGAAATGCGTCTCCATCAGCGGCTCGAACACGTCGGCATGCAGAACGGCGAGGACGCCCGCCAGGGTGGTCGGCGTGAATTGGCGCCGCGTGCCGGTCAGGATCGGGACGATGGCGAATTTGTCGCCGCCATATTTCTTCTGGAGCTTTGCGAAATCGGGAATCTCGCCGAGACATGGCGCGCACCATTCCGCCCAAAGCGGCATCAGCAGCGTGCGCCCTTTCAAGGCGGAGATGTCGCGCTCGCCATTCGGGCCGATCAGGGTCACATCGGGCAGGGAGTCGAGCGTCGGCCGGAAGGCCTGCGCCAGCTTGTTCTGCGCAAGAATGCCATGCGCGATGGGCGAATCCGCTGTGTCGGCCGCCCGGGCGGGAAGCGGCGCCGCGAGCGCCACCAGCCCGGCCAGTACGCCGCGCCGGCTCGGGGCTTCGTCGATCCTGAACGTCATGCCGTTCCCTGTCTGCCGCCGCGCCTCAGCGCGGCTGTTCGACCGGCGTTTGCGACTGTCCGCCGTTGTCGGGCGGCGTCGGTCCCGAACCCGGTCCCGCCGGCCTGTTGGGATCGTAGACCGTGCTCGATCCGCCGGGCCTGTCGGTGATGATCGCGATGGTCTGGACGGAAATGTCGCCGCCGACAATCTGCACCGTCGAAGTGTGGGCGCTGTCGTCGCAGGCGACCTGCCGGTTCGCCGGGATCGTGCGGCAGCCGCCATTCGACCACACCGCGCCCGGCGGCGGCTGCACCTCGCGGATGACGATCTGCCCCGACGGCACATAGGCGGCCGGCGAGCAGGCGCCGACCGGCACGGTGAAGGTGCCCGGCATCCCGTCGATGCTGAAGACTGCGTTGCCCGAAAGGCCATCGCCGACCTTGCAGACCTCCAGCCAGCCGCGCTCGATCTCGGTCTGGTAGAAGGTGATCTCCACAACGCCGATGCCGATCTCGATCGTCGCGCTGTTGCGGTCGGTGTCCTTCGCGACAAGCCGGCCACCCGGCGCCACCGCAATGTCGGTCGTCTTCACCCCGAAGGTCGGCGTCTCGACGATCGTCACCTTCGATCCGACGGGATAGGGCACGCGCCCGAACACGCAATAGCCGCCGGGCATGGGCCCGGCCGGCACCACGAATTTGTTGAGGCCCTGGGTGTCGGCGAATTCGAACAACTCGCCCACCATGCGCGCGACCCTGCCGACCTTGCACACCTTGACCAGGCCGTTGACCACGGTCGGCTTCTCGTAGATCGAGGGCTTCGCGGCATCCGGCTGCTGGGCGTTTGCCGGCATCGCGGCAAGCCCCGCCAGGAGGAAAAGCGGCACGCACAGATGCCGGCCCAGCCGCGCGACGATTTCCACCATGAGACATTCCCCCCAAAGCCCCTTCGGAGAATAACACAATATGCCGCCAGGTCCGATTCGGCGATAATCGGCTGTTTTTCTTGAATTATCGGCATCGGATGCGCGCCGGCCGGTCAGTCGCGATGGTGCCCCGCATCGAACCAGGCGAGCAGCAGCGGCGCATTGGTCTTCAGATATTCGCGGTCCGTCAGCCACAGCGAATAGGCTTCGGCGAAGAATTCGGTCGGCTTGTGCGGCCAGTTTTCCTTGGCATAGGCCGTGAACGGCAGGATGCCGTTCGCATTCACGAAATCGATGAAATGCTGCAGACGTACGGAACGCTTGGGCAGCCGCGCCTGGGTCTTCACCGCGCCGGCCCACGGCGCCTGGGCCGCCTCCAGCGCGCCATAGGCGCCGAGCGCCGGATTGGAGGGCGCCGCGGCGGCGAGTTTGGCACGCTCGGAATCGCGCTTCTCGATCGCGTCGTCCACCGCCTTGTCGAAGGTCCCGGCCTTGTCGGCGACGGTATCGGCCTCGACCGCCGCGGCATAATCGACGATCTTCTTT
>DASWOE010000435.1:0-15341 GCA_036398875.1 Rhizomicrobium sp. | reverse complement strand
CTCCGCGAAGGGCCGTCAAGTCGCAATGGTTTACCGTGTCACGGGCCTACAACTGCTCCGGAGACGCGTTATATGTGTGCGGAACCTTACCCTCCTGGAGGACCGATGCGCCGCTTCGCCGTATTCCTGGCAATCGCCGCCGGCATTTGCGCCGGCGCGCAGGCCGCCGTGACGACCGACGCCAAACAGGCGCCCGCGGGCGCCTATCAGGTCGAGACGCGCCACACCCAGGTGCTGTTCGCGATTGCGCATCTGGAACTGACCGACTATCACGGCCGCTTCGAAAAGGTTTCGGGCACGCTGAATTTCAATCCCAACGCACCCGAGAAGAGTTCGCTGTCGGTGACGGTCGATACGGCCAGCGCCAATGTGATGAGCAGCGAGCTGCTGGGCGAAATCGTCGGCGCCGACGTGCTCGACGCCGCAGCGTTTCCGACCGCGACCTTCACATCGACGGCGATCGAGCGGACCGGGCCGACGAGCGGCAGGATGACCGGCGAATTGACGCTGCATGGCGTCACCAGGCCGGTCGCGTTCGACGTGACCTTCAACGGCGGCGCGCAATCGCCGATGGGAGCGGCGACCTATCTGCTCGGCTTTCGCGCCACCACCGTGATCCATCGCGGCGATTTCGGGCTGGACAAGATGCGATGGACGGGCTTCGTCGGCGGCGACGTCACGCTGACGATCGAAGCGCTGTTCCAGAAGCAGAAGGGCTGAACATGCCGGTCCGCTACAACAGCGTCGCGATGGCGTTCCACTGGACGATCGCGCTGCTCCTGATCGCCAATATCGCGCTGGGCCTCTATATGAGCGACCTGCCGCGCAGCGACCCGGGCAAATTCGCCATCTTCCAGATCCACAAATCGATCGGCCTGACGGTGCTGGTGCTGAGCCTGTTGCGGCTGGCCTGGCGCCTGGCCAATCCCGCCCCGCCGCTTCCGCACAGCATGCATCCGGCGGCGAAGCGCGTGGCGCGCTTCACGCATTATGTCTTCTATCTTCTCATCATCTTCATTCCGCTGACCGGATGGCTGATGGTGTCCGCGTCGTCGCTGGGCAACGGCACGGACTATTTCGGGCTGTTCACCTGGCCGAACCTTTCCTTCTGGGCCGGCGATACGCGCGCGCAGCAGCACGCGGCGCACGAAACGTTCGAATCGGCGCATGTCTTCCTGGCGTGGAGCGCCATCGTGCTGGTGCCGATCCACGTCGCGGCGGCGCTCTATCATCACATCCTGCTGAAGGACGACGTGCTGCGCCGCATGCTGCCCTTCACCGGGACCGAAGAGGTTCTATGAAGCGCGCTGCCCTTCTGCTGATTGCCGGTCTCGCGGCGGCGGCGCCGGCCGAGGCGGCGCAATGGACCGTCGATCACGCCAAAAGCCGTCTCGGCTTCACCGTGCAATGGAGCGGCCAGGCTTTCGTCGCGACCTTCAAATCGTGGAAGGCCGCCATCGACTTCGATCCGGCGCATCTTGCGACCGCGAAAGCGAATGTGACGATCGATCTGGGCAGCGAGGATTCCGGCGCGCCCGACAATGACGACGGCGTCAAGGGCGCCGAAGGCTTTGCGATCACGCAATTTCCCGCCGCGAGCTTCACCGCCACCGGCTTCAAGGCGACGGGCGGGAGCGGCTATGTCGCGACCGGCAGGCTCAGCCTGCACGGCGTGAGCCGGACGATCGCCCTGCCCTTCAGCCTCACCATCGTGGGCAACACGGCGCACATGGTCGGCAAAGCGGCGGTATCGCGGCTCGACTTCGCACTGGGCAGCGGCGAATGGGCCGGCGAAACCCCCATCGCCCATGCGGTGACGATCACCGTCGATCTGACGGCGACAAAAGCCGGCTGAATTCGGCTATAGAGGGCGGCCATGAACGTCCTGACGGCCGCCTCTTTGCGTCACGCCGATGCGAGCGCAATCGCCCAAGCGGCGCGCCTCCTGCGCGCCGGCGGGCTTGTCGCGTTCCCGACCGAGACCGTCTACGGCCTGGGGGCCGACGCCGCCAATGGCCGCGCCGTGGCGCGCATCTTCGAGGCCAAGGGCCGGCCGCGCTTCAACCCGCTGATCGTGCATGTGCGCGATGCGGCGCAGGCCGAACGCCATGCGGTGTTCAACACGGCGACGCGCAAGCTGGCGGCGGCGTTCTGGCCGGGTGCGCTGACGCTGGTGCTTCCCCGCGCGGCGGACTGCGCCTTGTCGGACCTGGTAAGCGCCGGTCTCGATACGGTGGCGTTGCGCGTGCCGGCGCATCCGGTGGCGGCCGCATTGATTGCGCGGAGCGGGCTCGCGATCGCCGCACCCAGCGCCAATCCATCGGGACGCATCACCGCGACCACGGCCGACCACGTCGCGCTGGGGCTGCGCGACAAGGTCGATCTCATCCTCGATGGCGGTGCCGCGCCGCTCGGGCTGGAATCCACCGTTATCGGCTTCGACGGCGGCGCGCCCGTGCTGCTGCGCGCCGGTGCGATCGCGCGCGAGGCGATCGAGGCCGTGGCCGGACCGCTGGCGGAGGCACAGGCCGGCAAGGTCCAGTCGCCGGGTCAGCTCTCGAGCCATTACGCGCCGCGCGGGCGCCTTCGGCTGAATGCCCAAACGGCCGAGCCCGGCGAAACGCTGCTGGGCTTCGGTCCGGCGGCGCCGGCGGGCGCGGCGAATCTGAGCGCCGCCGGCGACCTGCGCGAAGCCGCCGCCAATCTTTTCGCGATGCTGCATGCGCTTGACGAATGCGCCGCCATTGCCGTCATGCCGATTCCCGACCAAGGCCTGGGCGAGGCGATCAACGACCGGCTGCGCCGCGCCGCCGCGCCGCGGGACATGCCATGACCGCCGACACCGTCGCGCGCCTGAAGGCCGCCGCAGGCCCGCACGGCTCTTCCGAAGACCCGGCGGAGATCGCGCCGCATCTCGAAGAATGGCGCAGCAAATACAAGGGCCATTCGCCGCTGCTGCTCAAGCCTTCGACGACCGCGCAGGTGTCGGCGATCCTCGCCATCTGCGACGAGACCCGCACGGCGATCGTGCCGCAGGGCGGCAATACCGGGCTGGTCGGCGGACAGATCCCGTTCGACGGTGAAGTGCTGCTGAGCCTTGCGCGGATGAACAGACTGCGCGCGCTGGACGCCGCGGCACACACCATGATCGTCGAATCCGGCATGATCCTCGCGGAGGTTCAACGCGCGGCCGACGCGGCGGGACTGCTGTTTCCCTTGAGCCTGGCGGCGGAGGGATCGGCGACCATCGGCGGCAACCTCTCGACCAATGCCGGCGGCGTCGCGGTTCTGCGCTATGGCATGGCGCGCGACCTGGCGCTGGGGCTGGAGGTCGTGCTGGCGGACGGCCGCGTGCTCGATCTGCTGCGCGCGCTGCGCAAGGACAATACGGGCTACGATTTGAAGCAGCTCTTCATCGGCGCGGAAGGCACGCTCGGCGTCATCACCGCCGCCGCATTGAAGCTGTTTCCCAAGCCCGCCGTTCGCGCGACCGCTTTCGTCGCCGTGCCGTCGCCCGCGGCCGCCGTCGCCCTCCTCGCCAAGCTGCAGGCGGCGACCGGCGGATTGATCTCGGCGTTCGAAATCCTGCCGCGCCTCGGGCTGGAGCTGGTGCTGGCGCATATCCCCGGCGCCCGCGATCCGCTGGCGGCGCCATCGCCCTGGTACGTGCTGGTCGAAGCCACGAGCGCGGCGCGCTTCGATCTCGATGCCTGTTTCCTGGAGGCCCTGGCCGAGGCGAGCGACGCGGTCGTCGCGACCAGCGAGGCGCAGCGCGCCGCGCTATGGACCCTGCGCGAGACGATGTCGGAGGCGCAGAAGCGCGAGGGCGCCTCGATCAAGCACGACATTTCGGTGCCGGTCGGCGCCATTCCCGCTTTCCTCGAAACGGCGACCGCGGCGGTGTTGAAGGCCCTGCCCGGCGCGCGCCCGGTCGGCTTCGGCCATATCGGCGACGGCAATATCCATTTCAATTTCCAATCGCCGGCCGCCGGCGCCGATCCGGGCTTCCTGGCGCGCTGGGACGAGATCCAGCGCATCGTGCACGACATCGTGCGCGATTTCGGCGGCTCGATCAGCGCCGAGCACGGCATCGGGGTGCAGAAGCGCGACCAGCTCGCGCGCTACAAGAGCGCGGCCGAACTCGACGTCATGCGATCGCTCAAGCGCGTGCTCGATCCCAAGGGGATCCTCAATCCGGGAAAAGTCGTTCCGGCTTAGATCCGGCAGGGGATTGTTTTCAATTTGATGCCGCCCAAACCCGGCGTCTCTACGCCGCTTTCGACAATGCGGGTTGCGGCTCCGGCGGGCTTGCCAGCGCGGCCGGCTGGGCGGCGCGCTGCTTGTTCGAGATCGCGCTGACCGCCGCGGTCACCACGGTCGCGAGATAAGGCAGGGACTGCACCGAGATCATCACCATCCACAACTGGATCGCCGGATCGTCCGGCGCGGCATTGGTCGTCAGCGACGCCAACGCCAGGAGGCAAAGCCCGAGCAGCGTCGTCTCCTGCCAGACCTTGCGCAGCGCCTGGCTGAGCAGCGCCTGGTCCTCGCATTTGGGCGTGCGCAGGAACGGCTTGCCGCGCGTGAACAGGCCCGAGATCACCGCCTTGCCGACCGCGTGGGTGGTCGAAAGCCCCGCGACCGAGGCGAGCAGCGCGCCCTTCATGCCCGAGCGCACCTTCTGCGGATAGAGCAGCAGCGTCTTGAGCGTCTTGGCGACGAAGAGGGCGAGCGCCGCCGCCGACAAAGCGGGCAAGGGAACGTCGAAATCCTGCGGCGCGGCCCACATCAGGAAGGTCCAGACCAGGGCCATATAGGTGACGATCATGCCCAGGCCGTCGGAAATCCACGGCAGCCAGCCGACCAGAAACTGGTAGCGCTGCGCCATCGACAGACGGGTGCGGCCGAGGAAGATCGCGCCGGCGTGGCGCTTCATGATCTGCATGGCATCATAGACCCAGCGATAGCGCTGGGAGATGAAGGCGTCGAGCGTGTCGGGCATCAGCCCCTTGCCCATGGTCTCGGCGATATAGGCCGCGCCATAGCCGGCCTCGAACAGCTTCAGGCCGAGTTCGGTATCCTCGGTGATGCACCACGTCGCCCAGCCATCGACGGCTTCGAGCGCATCCTTGCGCACGATCGTCATGGTGCCGTGCTGGATGATCGCGTTGTACTCGTTGCGCTCCACCATGCCGATGTGGAAGAAGCCGCGATATTCCTCATAGGCCATCGCCTTGAAGACGTTCTGCCGCACGTCGCGGTAATCCTGCGGCCCCTGCACCAGGGCGATCTCCGGCGCGGCGAAGAAGGGCAGCGCGCGGCGCAGCCAGAACGGCTCGACCTGGTAGTCGCTGTCGATCACCGCGACATAGACGGCCGCGGGATCGGTCAGCCGCAGCGCCTGGTTCAGCGCGCCGGCCTTGAACCCGGCCATATCGTCGTAGTGATAGAAGCGGAACCGCTCGCCGAGCCCGGCGCAATGGGCCTGAACCGGCCTCCAGGTCTCCTCGTCCGGCGTATTGTTGTCGAGGACGATGACCTCGAAATTGTCGTAGTCGAGGCGCGCCAGCGCATCCAGGGTCTCGATCACCATCGCCGGCGGCTCGTTGTAGCAGGGCACGTGGATCGACACGCGCGGACTGTTCTCCGGGATCGCGATGCGCAGGATGCGGCGATCGACGCGCCACAGGCTGGCGGCGAGCTCGATCCCCTCGGTCAGGATCACGGTGGAGGCGAGCAGCACCAGCGGCACCATGGCGATGATCATCGCCAGATCCTCGGGATCGACATATTCGAGCGAACTGGCATCGATCAGGACCAGAAGGCCGGTGGTGACCACCGCCACCAGTCCGCCCATCACCAGATAGCCCTGCTGGCGCATGCGCGGCATCCAGCCGAGGATCAAAAGGCCGAGCACCAGCGTCAAGACCGAGGCGAACAGCGCATAGGTGCGCCAGGCGGGGAAGGTGCGCAGCAGGCCGTAGAAGCTGAACTTGGGATGGCCGAGCGCATCGTAGAGGCCCCAGCTCGCGCCGACCGAGCCTTCGCTGCCGCCCTTCCAGGGCTGGTCGTAGCCTTCGAGCAGGTAGTAGTCGTAGCCCTTCTCCATCGCGGCCTGGACGAAAGCGCGCATGAAATAGGCTTCGTTGGCGACCGAGGGCTCGGCGAAACGCTTGGTGCGCCCCTCCGACGGCCAGCCGGCCTCGCCGATCACCACCGGCTTGTCCGGGAACTCCTCCTGCACGTCGTTATAGGCGTGCTCGACGAAGGTCATCGCGTCATGCGCCGACACGCCTTCCCAATAGGGGAGCAGGTGCACCGAGATGACATCGACATACTGGCCGATCTCCGGCGTCAGCAGCCAGGTCGACCACGGCTCGGCCGTCGTTATCTTGATGCGGTCGGGCAGCGCGTCGCGCACGCGCCGGATATAGCCGTTGAGCTGATCGGGCGTCACGAAGCCCATCAGGATGGCCTCGTTGCCGACGAAGACGCGGTCGATGACGCGGCGGTTGGCGAGCGCGGTCTTGATGCACAGCGTCAGCTCGGTCTCGTTCTGGTCGAGGTCCGACGAGATCCAGCAGCCGAGCGAAACCGTCAGGCCGTAGCGGCGCGCGATCTCCGGCACCTTGTCCATGCCGCCGGCGACGGTGTAGGTGCGCACCCGCCCCGTGAGCTGGCTGAGCTGCGCCATGTCGTGCTCGATCTGCGCCGGGGGGATGTGCAGGTTCTCGCGCAGGCTGAAGACGTGGCTGGGATTGTAGGTGACGCCGCGGACCTGGCCCTCCCAGTCGGGCGCCACGATGGTGTAGTCGCGGCTCGCCCAGAACAGCACCGAGGCGCTGACCACCAGGACGAGCGACAGCGCGATCCGGAACTTGCCGCCCCCGATCCGATCACGCCAAAAGCTCAAAATGCGCCTGACCACGCCTAAGGTTGCCCCGCCGTGCGGACCGGTCGCACAATCGCATGACACACGGAAACAGCGATAGGAAAATCCGGTTTCACGACTATTGGTCGTCGGGATTGTCCGGATCCTGTCCGGGCGGCGGCCGTTTGGGATGGTTGATCGACAGAAGTTCCATGTCGAACACCAGAGTCTGGTTGGGCGGGATCAGGCCGTCGCCGGCGCCGCGGGCGCCATAGCCGAGATTGGGTGGAATGACGATGTGCCAACGGTCGCCGATGCGCATCAGGCTGAGCGCTTCGGTCCAGCCGGGAATCAGCTTGTTGACGGTGAAATGCGCCGGCGTCAGCGGCTCGGTGCCGTCGAACACTTTGCCGTTGATCAGCATGCCGGTGTAGACGACATCGACCTCGTCGGTCGGCCGCGGCCGTTCCCCGAATCCGTTCTTCAGAATGTTGTATTGCAGGCCGCTCGGCCGGGTCAGGACGCCCGGCTTGGCCGCATTGGCAGCCAGGAAGGCCTGGTTGGCCGGGGCGCTGAGCGCCGGATCCGCCGCCCGCGACGGCGACGCCGCGAACGACAGAACCGCCGTCAAAGCGGCCACGAAGGCCCCGAAACGCTTCATGCTTTTCTCCCTGCACCCTGGCGCGACGGCGAGACTTATCCCAGAACAAAGCCCCGCGCTCAATGCGCCGGCCGCGCGCTTGCAATCCAAGCCCCTGCCCGGCTTGGTAAACTTTCACATCGTGGCAATTCCGGGGCGATTCAAGTCCCGCGCACCAGCCGCCCGAACCAGGAGCGCTTGCGCGTCGGCTTGGCGATGGCCGCGCCGATCTGACCCGGGCGCACCGCGCCGGGCGATTCGATGGCGGGCTCCAGCGTCTTGGGCGCCGGCGGGCTGAGCGCGGCGGCGCGCGGAACCGGCGCGGAGATGGAGACGACGGGCATCTGGATGGGCTTGAAGTCCATCGGGCCGATGCCGGCGGTCATGAACTTCCTGGACCATTCCTCTTCCGGGCTGACCGCGAACGCCGTGCCCAGCGTCTTGGGCGCCGGCGCATTCGCGGCGTCCGAGAACTGGCGGTCCTTGACGCCGCGGATCAGACGTTCCAGCCGTTCGGCGCCCTCGCTCAACGACTGGGCCGACATGCTCGCATTCTCGGCCATCTTCAGCCTCCGCATTGCCTCGAGTGCCACTGAAAGCCGCCTTCGCGGCTGATGATCGCGACGTCGATGGCACCGCCGACCGTCTGCTTCTGCGCCATGATACGCTTCTTGAAGACGTTGAGCGAGACCAGTTCGCGCGCCGTTTCCGCCAGTTCGGTCCGCGACGCGATCTCCAGCACCCTGAGCACCGGGTTGATGTAAGCGTGCTGCTGGTAGTCGCCGATGATGCCGCGGAAAACGTCGAAATATTGCGGGATGTAGTTGGTCTGGAACTGGCGGCGGATGTCTTCCTTGACCACCGGATCGGCGTTGGGGAAGGCGCCCACGATCTGGTCCACCAGCGCATGCATGAGCATGTTCAGCGCGCCATAGACCCGGCGCTCCAGGTTGAAATCGATGCCGCGGATGAAGGCGTTGGTCACCTCGCTGTCGGCGAAGACGCGGATCTTGGAGCGGGTGTCGCCGTCGATCTGGTCGAACGAGGCCTCCGCCCGCTTGACGATGCCGCCGACGATCGCGGAGACGAACCAGGTGGTGACGACGGGATAGCGCTCCTCCGAGCCGAAGCCGGCGAAGACGAGCCCGGTCACGTCTTCGAGGAACAGGTCCTTCACCACGCAATAGACGGCGATCTCCCGCAGCTGGCCGAGCGCCTGCTTGCCCAGGCCGAAGGGCTGGAAGGCATAGGCGATGACCTCGTCGGCATCGGCGTTGTAGGTCTTGCGCACGATCTCCGCGAAACCCTGCGGGAAACAGGCGAGATCGCCGCGCGGGCTGCCGTCTTCCTTGAACTGATAGTCGCGCCACACCCGCGCGATCGCCTCTTCGAGGATCGCCGCGTCGGCGATGTTCGCGCGCTCCTGCCCGCCGGACTCGCGCAGATACTGCGCCAGGTGGAACACGTAGCGGAACACCGAGGCGAGCAGGCGCTTGTATTCGTCGCGCTGGCGGTTCTTGGGGAAGAATTCCTCCAGATTGTCCAGCATGCCGACGAAAGCCGACGCATAGGCGCGCACCTGCGGGAGCGGGCCCGGTTTCGCGACCTTCTGGTAGTGCTCGATCAGATGCTCCCAGGGATGGCCCATCATGTCGGCGACGCCGAAGAACATGACGCCGACCGGCAGGCCGCCGACGAGGTTGTAGAGCTTGCGCTGATCGTTGCGCACGACGACGGTGCCGCCGTCGATCAGGGTGACCGCCGAGTCGGCGGCGAGCGCCACCGCGCGCTGGTTCATCACCGCGATCTCGGATGTCATGCCCTGCCCCACTGTTCGATCGCAGTATTCCACAGCCTCGCGGCAATTGGGAGGCAGGCGGCAATCATGGTTGACGCGGGCAGATTGCCCGCCTTTCGGGCAGTCGTTACGGTCGGCGCCAGCAAACAATCGGAGGACCTTCATGTACAAACCGTTCGACCTCAGCGGCAAAGTCGCGCTCGTCACCGGCGGCAATGGCGGCATCGGCCTGGCCATGGCGGATGCGATGGCGCAGGCCGGCGCGGACGTCGTCATCTGGGGCACCAATGAGGACAAGAACGCGCAAGCCCTCGCGACATTGAAGGCGCATGGCCGCCGCGTCGGCGCGCGCAAGGTTAACGTCGCGAACGAAAGCGAAGTCGTCGAGGCGATGGGCGCGGCGGTGACGGAGTTCGGCCGCGTCGATACCGTGATCGCCAATGCCGGCATCGGCTATGGCGGTCAGCATTTCAGCCAGACGACCATCGAGACCTGGCGCCGCATCCATGCCGTCAACGCGGAAGGCGCGTTCTTCACCTTGCGCGAGGCCTGCAAGCACATGGTGGCGCGGGCCGGCAAGGGCGATGCCGGCGGCTCGCTGGTGGGCATCGCCTCGCTGGCCGGGCTCGAAGGGGCGGCGCGCAACGAGGCCTATAGCGCGACCAAGGGCGCCCTGCTGGCGATGATCCGCTCCATCGCGGTGGAGCATGCGCGCTACGGCATCCGCGCCAATTCGGTGGCGCCGGGCTGGATCGCGACCGACATGACGGCGGGCGCGCAGGCCTCGTCCGCCTTCGCCGAGAAGGTGATCCCGCGCGTGCCGATGCGCCGCTGGGGCACGCCGGAGGACTTCGGCGGCATCGCCGTCTATCTCGCGAGCGATGCCTCGCAATATCACACCGGCGACACTTTCGTGATCGACGGCGGGTACATCATTTTCTGACCGGCATGGGCAGATGCCGCAGCATCAGCGGCAGGAAACGGTCGAGGATCGCGTTCCTGCCGCCGCGCGGACCGGCCGCCATGTCGAGATCGCCGCTGAGCGCCAGATGCGCGAAGCCGTGGACGACCGACCAGGTCGCCATCAGGAAGCCGTTGGTGTCGTCGGTCAGCGGCGCGTCGGGCGCCAGACCGAATGTGGCGCGCACAGCGCCCTCCAACACCGCGAACGCGCGCGGCGCGACTTCGGCGAAATTCTCGTAAGCCGGATCCCATTTGCCCTTTCGGAACATGAGCTGGAACCGCGCCGGGTTCTTCAGCGCGAAATTCACATAGGCGAGGCCCTGCTCGTGCAGGCGCCGCGCCGGATCGCCGCCGCCGCGCGCATCGGCCGCCGCCAGCGCATCGCCGAAGTCCTTAAAGCCGCGCAACGCGACCTCTGAAAGCAGGCCCTTGGCGTCCTTGAAATGGTGCGCCGGGGCCGCCGGCGAGACCCCGGCCCGGCGCGCCGCCTCGCGCAAGGTGAAGCCATCGACGCCGCGCTCCAGGATGATCGCCTCCGCAGCCGCGACCAGCTGGTCCTTGAGGTCGCCGTGATGATAGGGACGCGGCCTTGCCGCGGGCTTCTTCGCCTTCTTCATCTTGACACTGTTCAAATCAAGCCCTAGCTTATCTGTACGCTGTTAAGATACTAGCAGAGGGGATGCCCGTGGAAAGAGGCCTGGCGCGGATTTGGCTGGTGACGGCGGCCGTCCTGTCGGTCGCGGTGGCGCTGGTTTCCTTCCGGTTTGCGGCCGTCCCCTTCCAGGTGTGGCCCAGCGTCGATCCGGGCATCCGCGGCGTGATCGAGCGCGCGCCGCTTCAGGCCCTGATCCATATGATCATCGCGCCCGTCGCGCTGCTGGTCGGACCGTTTCAGTTCTTCGCCTCCATCCGCGCGCGCCGCCCTGCCCTGCACCGCCTGATGGGCAGAATCTACGTCGCCGCCTGTCTCGTTGCCGGCACCGCCGCCCTGGCGACGGCGCCCTATGCTTCCGGCGGACCGATCGCCGGCCTGGGCTTCGGCACCCTCGCCTTCCTGTGGATCGCATCGACGCTCGGCGCCTGGCGCGCCGCCATGGCGCGCAAGTTCGACCTGCATCGCCTGCTGATGCGCTTCAGCTATGCACTGACCTTCTCCGCCGTCACGCTGCGCCTTCAGATTCCGCTCGGGCAGATTTTCTTCGGCTTCCACAGCTATGCGGCGCTTTCGGTGTGGCTCGCCTATACCTGCTGGATGCCGAACGCGATCGTGGTGGCGCTCTATTCGATGGTGGAGGCGTTGCGCCGTCCCCAGATGCCGCTCGCGCGATAGTCCGCATACAAACAAAAAGGGACGCCCGTTTTTTGGACATCCCAGTATCGGAATCAGTTTAGCCGCGAAGAAACAGGCTGGCAAGGCCGCCTGCGGTGTAATAGATGGCGTCCCCTCAACGGTGACAGGGGATTCCCATGGCGGCTTGCGGGCTGGATTTCGGCACTTCCAATTCGGCGATCGGCATCGTGCGGGGCGGCGCGCCCGTCCTGGCGCCCGTCGAAGGCGGCGGCACGCTGATCCCGAGCGCGGTGTTCTTCGACTACGAGACCAAGGGCCGCGTGCTGTTCGGCGCCGAGGCGATCGCGACCTATATCGGCCAGCAGGACGGGCGGCTGATGCGGGCGCTGAAGTCGATCCTGGGCTCGCCGCTGATCGACGAGAAGACAGCGCTGGGCTCGAAGATGGTGGCGCTGACCGACGTGGTCGAGATCTTCGTGCGCCATCTCAAGCACAAGGCCGAAACCTTTGCGGGAAAGGAACTGACCGCCGTCGTGCATGGCCGGCCCGTGCGCTTCGTCGATGACGACGACGCGGCCGACGCCAAGGCGCAGCGCGTGCTGACGGGCATCGCCAACCGGGTCGGCTTCCGCGACGTGGCGTTCGTCTACGAGCCCATCGCGGCGGCCTATCACTACGAAGAGACCGCCACGCGGGAAGAGACGGTGCTGATCGCCGATATCGGCGGCGGCACGTCGGACTTCACCGTCATCCGCATCGGACCCGAGCGCATGCGCCGGGCGGACCGGACCGCCGACATCCTGGCCAATGACGGCGTGCGCGTCGGCGGCACCGATTTCGATTCGGCGCTCAGCCTGGACGCGGTGATGCCGCTGCTCGGCCTGGGCACGCAGTTGATCGAGAAGAACCTGCCGATGCCCAATTCGCTCTATTTCGAGCTGGCGACGTGGTCGACGATCAACTTCGCCTACAGCTTCCAGAACGAGCGCATGCTGATCGAGCTCCTTGCCGGGGCGCGCGAGCCGCAGAAAGTGGCGCGGCTGCTGACGGTGATCCGCCGGCGCCTCGGCCATCGCATCGCCTTCGCGGTCGAGGACGGCAAGATCGCGCTCAGCGAGGCCGGCGCGACCGCCCTCCCCCTCGATTTCATCGAACGCGACCTCGCGGCCGAGGCGACGCGCGCCGGCTTCGATGACGCCATCGCCGCCAGGACCGATCGGCTCCATCGCACCGCCACGCACTGCATCCGCGACGCGGGCCTGACGCCGGACGCGATCCACACGATCTTCTTCACCGGCGGTTCGAGCCGCGTCCCCGCGGTGCGCGAGGCGATCGCGCGCGCCGCGCCGAACGCCCGCGCGACGACCGGCTCGGACTTCCTTTCCGTCGCGTTAGGCTTGACGCGCGAGGCGCAGAAGCGGTTTGGATAGCGGCGCGACGCCGAGGATCTCGCCATGACCATCCGCACACCCCTCTGCGACATGCTCGGCATCGCATATCCCATCATGCTCGCCGGCATGGGCGGCGTGTCCTATGGCGAACTTTGCGCCGCCGTATCGGAGGCCGGCGGCTTCGGCACGCTCGGCATGGCGGGGCGCGGCCCCGACGAGATCAGGCGCGAGATGCAGATCGTGCGCGACAGGACCGACAAGCCGTTCGGCGTCGATCTGCTCGCCGCGATGCCGGAATCGCTGGAGCGCACGGTCGATATCATCATCGAGGGCGGCGCCAAGGCGTTCATCTCCGGCCTCGGCGTGCCGCCGCCGCATCTGGTGAAGAAATTCCACGATGCCGGGCTCAAGGTCATGAACGTCAACGGCACGGTGAAGCATGCACGCTCGGCGGCGGCCAGCGGTCTCGACGCGGTGGTGGCACAGGGCACCGAAGCGGGCGGTCATACCGGCCGCATCGCCGGCATGGCGCTGATCCCGCAGATCGTGGATGCCGTGACGATTCCGGTGATTGCGGCCGGCGCCATCGTCGATGGCCGCGGGCTGGCGGCGGCGCTGGCGCTGGGTGCGCAGGGCGTGTGGATCGGCACGCGCTTCATCGCCTCGACCGAGGCCCATGCCGGCGGGCTCTACAAGCAGGTCATCGTCGATGCGAGCGACGAGGACACGGTCATCACGCGCGCCTATTCCGGCAAGCCCATGCGCGTCTACAAGAACGAATGGGTCGCCGATTGGGAGAGGCGGCCGCAGGACATCAAGCCGTTCCCGGCGCAGGCGATCCTGTCGAGCCAGGCCGGCGTGATGGGCGGCATCGGCGGCCAGGTCGAGGGGCTGACGCGCGCGCGTTCCGCCTTCGCCATGGGCCAGGGCGCCGGCGGCATCGGCGACGTCAAGCCCTCGCGCCAAATCATCGCCGAAATGATGGCAGAGGCGGAAGAGACGATCGCGCGCATGGCCGCGCTCGTCAAAGTCGCGGCAAAGACCTGACGCGGTTTTCGCATCCGAAATATTTCATACGACTTTCGCCGTACCTTGCTTTGACTATGCCGGCCGGCCGTGACCCAATCCACCCCGACATCCGAGGGGGATTCGCATGACGATCCTGTTCGACATACCCGGCACGTCGCGCCGCGTTTTCCTGGGCACCGTTACCGCCGCCGCCGGATCGGCGCTGCTGCCGGCCATCGCCGCGCCGGCCAAGGCGAAGTTCACGCGCTACAACGCGACGAGCCCGCAAGGCCGCGCCATGCTGGTGAGCTATGACCGCGCCATCCGCAATCTGCTCAAGCTCGATCCGCATGACGGGCGCAACTGGTTCCGCAACGCCTTCATCCACGCGATGGACTGCCCGCACGGCAATTGGTGGTTCTTCACCTGGCACCGGCCCTTTGTCGGCTATTTCGAGCAGACGGTGCGCGACGCCTCCGGCAACCCGAATTTCGCCTTTCCCTATTGGGACTGGACGCAGCAGGCGCGGCTTCCGGAAGGCCTGTTCGCCGGCGCGCTCGATCCGTCGAGCGCGTTCTTCAATCCCTACATATCGAGCTTCGAGACGTTCTTCGAATTCATGAACCCGGCGATGTCGGCGTATTGGAAGACCCTGTCGGCGGACCAGCTCGCCCAGCTCGGCACCCGCGGCATGCCGACGCTCGAATCCCTGTGGCAGCAAGCCAAGAACTACGAGCAGAGCGCGATGTACGCGACGACGCCCCATGCCCGCTATCTGACGCGGAGCAATCCCTGGCTCGACGACAAGACCAAAGTGACCGTGTCGCTGCCGACCGTGCTCAAGGGCCTGTCGCCTTCCACCTTCGAGGCGTTCAACTCGCAGCAGACCCCGTCGCACAACTCCTCGCCCACCGGCACGACCGTGTTCGGCATCCTCGAAGGCCAGCCGCACAACAAGACGCACAACAATATCGCCGGCGTCGGCCATATCCCGAACGAAGACTATCTCGACTTCGGCTACATGGCCGACAATCTGTCGCCGGTCGATCCGGTGTTCTTCCTGCACCATTCCAACATGGACCGGCTGTGGACGGTGTGGTCGCGCAAGCAGCAGGCACGGCATCTGTCCGACAAGCCGCTGCAATGGGAGACCTTCGCCAGGGAGCCGTTCCTGTTCTACATCGACCGCACCGGCAAGCCGGCGCCGCGCAAGACCGCCGGCGAGAGCTTCGACATCGGTCCGTTCGATTACGACTACCAGCCCGGTTCGGGCGAAGAGATCGCGACGCCGCCGGTCACGGTCGCCGCTGCGGCGGCCGCCGCCAGGCCCTTCGTCGGCGCCGTCAGCGGCGGCGTGGGCGCGGTCTCGGTCCCGGCGG
>DASWOE010000434.1:0-7787 GCA_036398875.1 Rhizomicrobium sp. | reverse complement strand
CCAGGCCGCCATATTCCACGCATAAGCGGGCGGAACGAGGCGCCGAAGCGGCGCAAGACGGGCCACTACCCCCACGGGATACCGTTTGCTAGAAGCTCGCCGCACACGCCGGCCACCGATCCCCAAAGCCAAGCACAAATGACCGACAACAGAAAACCCGTCCTGCGCTTCGCGCCCTCGCCCACCGGCTACCTTCATATCGGCGGCGCGCGCACGGCGCTGTTCAACTGGCTTTTTGCCCGCCATACCGGCGGCACCTTCCTGCTGCGGATCGAGGACACCGACCGCGAGCGCTCCACGCCGCAGGCGGTGGAGGCGATCCTCAAGGGGATGGACTGGATGGGGCTGAACTGGGACGGCCAGACCGTCTATCAGTTCGCGCGCGCCGGGCGCCATCGCGCCGTGGCCGAGCAGCTGCTGGCCGAAGGCAAGGCCTATAAATGCTTCGCAACCGCCGACGAGCTCACCGCGATGCGCGAGGCGCAGAAGGCGGCCGGCCAGCCGATCCGCTATGATGGGCGCTGGCGCGACCGCGACCCGGCCGAGGGCGGCGACAAGCCCCATGTCATCCGGTTGAAGGCGCGCCAGACCGGCGAGACGGTGGTGCGCGACATGGTCCTGGGCGAGGTCACGTTCCAGAACGACCAGCTCGACGACATGATCCTGCTGCGCAGCGACGGCACGCCGACCTATATGCTGGCCGTGGTGGTGGACGATTTCGACATGGGCATCACCCATGTCATCCGCGGCGCCGATCACCTGAACAATGCCGCGCGCCAGCTCCAGATCATCGAGCAGATGGGCTGGCCGGTACCGGTCTATGCCCATGTGCCGCTGATCCACGGCCCCGACGGCGCCAAGCTGTCCAAGCGCCACGGCGCGCTGGCGATCGATGCCTATCGCGACATGGGCTATCTGCCCGAGACCATGCGGAACTACCTGCTGCGCCTGGGCTGGAGCCATGGCGACGACGAGATCATCTCGACGCAGCAGGCGATCGCGTGGTTCAACCTCGAAAGCATCGGCAAGTCGCCGGCGCGGATGGACTACAAGAAACTCGACAATCTGAACGGCCATTATATCCGCCAGTCGGCGGATGCGGCGCTTGCGGCGGAGGTCGTGGCGCTTCTGGAACGCCGCACGCCGCCGCAGCCCCTGAACGCGACGGCGCGGGAGCGGCTGACGGCGGCGATGCCGGGCCTCAAGGAACGGGCCAAGACCATCGTCGAGCTCGCGGGCGCGGCCGATTTTCTGTACACGGACGGCCCGCGCGACCTCGACCCGGCCGCGGACAAGCTGCTGACCGCGCCGGCGCGCGCGACATTGGCCGAGGTGCTGCCCGCGCTGGAGGCGACCGACTGGTCGGCTGCCGCGCTCGAGCAGTCCGTGCGCGGCTTTGCCGAGGGCGCCGGCCTCAAGCTCGGCCAGGTGGCACAGCCCCTGCGCGCCGCGGTAACAGGGAAAACATCCTCGCCGCCGCTGTTCGAGACCATGGCTCTGCTGGGGCGGGACGAATCCCTCGTCCGCCTAAGGGCTTATGCCGGCTGACACCGCGATGGGCAGTGACTTATTCGAAGCGGATAGGTGACGCGGTCGGCCGGTCCGGCTTATAGTTGCTGCAGTGCGATATAGCCTGGCCGCCCCGTCCGGGGCGGACGATCCAAGGAGCCCTCGATGAGAGACAGCAAGATCACGCCTGCCGGCTCGGCCGCCCTGACCTACAAGAACAAGATCTACGAGTTGCCGACCTATTCCGGCACCGTCGGCCCCGAGGTGATCGACATCCGCAAGCTCTATGGCGACGCGGACGTCTTCACCTACGATCCCGGCTTCACCTCGACCGCGAGCTGCGAGAGCGACATCACCTTCATCGACGGCGACAAGGGCGTCCTGCTCTATCGCGGCTATCCGATCGACCAGCTGGCGGAGCATTCGAGCTTCCTGGAAGTCTGCTACCTGCTCCTGCAGGGCGAATTGCCGAATGCCCAGGAGAAGAAGACCTTCGAGCGCGCCATCACCATGCACACCATGGTGCACGAGCAATTGGCGCAGTTCTTCCGCGGCTTCCGCCGCGATGCCCATCCGATGGCGGTGATGTGCGGCGTGGTCGGCGCGCTGTCGGCCTTCTATCACGACTCCACCGACATCAATGATCCGCGCCAGCGCGAGATCGCCAGCCACCGGCTGATCGCCAAGATGCCGACGCTGGCGGCGATGGCGTTCAAGTACACCTTGGGCCAGCCCTTCGTGTACCCGCGCAACGACCTCGGCTACACCGAGAACTTCCTGCGCATGACGTTCTCGGTGCCGGCCGAGGAGTACAAGGTCAATCCGGTGCTGGCCAAGGCGCTGGACACCATCTTCATCCTGCACGCCGACCATGAGCAGAACGCCTCGACCTCGACGGTCAGGCTCGCCGGCTCGTCGGGCGCCAATCCGTTCGCCTGCATCGCGGCGGGCATCGCCTGCCTGTGGGGGCCGGCGCATGGCGGCGCCAACGAGGCGGCGCTCAAGATGCTGGAGGAGATCGGCTCGGTCGATCGCATTCCGGAATACCTCGCCAAGGCGAAGGACCCGAACGACAATTTCCGCCTGTCCGGCTTCGGCCACCGCGTCTACAAGAACTACGATCCGCGCGCCAAGGCGATGCAGATCCAGTGCCACAAGGTGCTGGACGAAGTCGGCCATGGCGACGACCCGACGCTGAAGATCGCGATGGCGCTCGAAAAGATCGCCCTGGAGGACGAGTATTTCGTCAAGCGCAAGCTTTATCCCAATATCGACTTCTATTCCGGCATCACGCTGCGCGCGCTCGGCTTTCCGACCAGCATGTTCACCGCGCTGTTTGCCCTGGCGCGAACGGTGGGCTGGATCGCGCAGTGGAAGGAGATGCTGGAGGATCCGCACCAGAAGATCGGCCGGCCCCGGCAGATCTATACCGGCAGCCCGCTGCGCGACTACGTGCCGGTCGGGAAGCGGTAGCAGGTAGGCTCCTCCCGCCGCGGCGGGGAGCTTGCCGTCCGGCGTCAGGGCTTGATGCCTGCGCGCGCAAAGGCGCCGGCGATCTCGGCATCGCGCGATTGCGCGGCGGCGATGTCGGCGTTGCCCCCGGCGGCGTCGCCGGATTTCAGCTTGGCCAATCCGCGCAGATAGTAAGCGGACGCAAACCCCGTATCGCTGGCCAGAGACGCGTCGAAATCGGCGATGGCGGCGGCAAAATCCCTTGTCCCGAAACGCACATAGCCCCGGCTGTACAGCGCGTCCGGGTCATCGGGCTTCAGCTCGAGCGCCTTCGCACAGTCCGTCAGCGCCGCGTCAGGGGCCTCACCCATGGCGACGCGTACGCGACAGCGGATGGAATAGGGCGCCGCCAACAAGGGCTTTGCCTGTATCGCGGCGTCGGTGTCCTGGATCGCGTTGGGATATTGTTGAAGGGCTTCATAGGCCGCGGCACGGGCGTTGAGGCCAAAGGCCTGTTTCGGCCGCAGTTCGAGGGCGTGATTGAGGTCGGCCAGCGCCTCGGGGAACCGGTGAAGTTCGGTATAGATGATGCCGCGATTGATCAGCGACGGCACCTCATCGGGAAGATCCGCGAGCGCTTTGTCGTAGTCCGCGAGCGCCAGCCGATATTCTCGCAATTCCAGATAGGCGACACCGCGATTGTTGAGCGCCGTGCGCGCATACCATCGGTCCGTCGCTTCGACGGTGATAATCCCGGTGCAGGCGGCGACGCGCAGCCGGGGCGCGATTTGCTTGGCGTAGCAGCCCTTGTAGTCCTTTTCGACTTCGCCCGGTGCCGGGCTCGACGCCAGGACCGCGACGAGTCCCGCCGCTCCGACGGCGCACAAGGATTTCCGCATAGAGCCTCCTCTTTGCTCCAGATTAGCATCGCCGTCCCCCATGCGCGATGCGTCAGCGCCGCTTGGGAAGAAATTCCAGGATGGCGCGGGCGGCGCGGAGCGAGGGCGGCTCGCTGCCCTCGCCCAGGAGCCTTGCGACCGCGTCGAGGTCGGCGATCTGGCGCGCCGCCGCGGACTTGTCGGTGAGGAGCGGCACGACCGCATCCGCCAATGCCTTCGGCGTCGCCTTGTGCTGGAGCAGCTCCGGCACGGCCTCGCGATCGAGCAGCAGGTTCACCAGCGCGAAATATTTGAAGCGGAACAGGACCTGCGCCAGCGCGTAGGTCAGCCCGCCGACCCGGTAGGCCACCGCCATCGGCGTGCGCGCCAGCGCGAGCTCGGTGGTGACGGTGCCGGACGCCGCCAGCGCGGCATTGGCGGCCTTGAACGCCGCATACTTGTCCTCGTCGCCTTCGATGACGTGCAACGGCGTCGCCCAGCCTTGCGTGCCCGCCCGGACCTTCGCGGCGACATGCGGCACGGTCGGCAGCAGCGTGACGAGGCCCGGCACGCGCCGCGCGATCTGCGCCACCGCCTCCTTGAACACCGGCAGGATGAAGCGGATTTCGCTGGTGCGGCTGCCGGGCAGCACGCAAAGCACCGGCGCGTCGGCGGCGATGCCCAGTCGCGCGCGCAGCTGCGGCCCGCCGGTCATGCGCTTGGCGCGCTCGATCACCGGGTGGCCGACGAAGAGCGTGTGCAGGCCGTATTTCTCGAAAAAGGGCGGCTCGAACGGCAGAAGCGCCAGCAGCAGGTCGAAATCGCGCGCCATGGCGCGGGCCCGGTATTGGCGCGAGGCCCAGACCTGCGGCGCAACGTAGTTGATGACCGGAATCTCCGGTGCGAGCCGCTTCAGCCGGCGGGCGATGCGATGGTTGAAGTCCGGGCTGTCGATCAGGACGACGGCATCGGGCCGCCGCGCCATTGCGACGAGCGCGATATCGGCGACGCGGCGCAGGATGACGGGAATCTTGGGCACGACCTCGCGCAGGCCCATGACCGCTGTGTCCTTGAGCGGAAAGAGGGATTTCAATCCCTGCGCCTCCATGGCGGGGCCGCCCATGCCGAAAATGATCACGCTGTCGCCGGCGATGGCGCGCAGGGCCGACATCAGCTGTCCGCCGAGCAGGTCGCCCGAGGGCTCGCCGGCCACCCGCATGAGCGACAGCGGTCTCGACGGCAGCGCGCTCATGCCGGCACGCCGACGACGAAAAGCCCGAGCGCGTCGGCGGCTTCCGCGACCGCAGTCTTGCCAAGCACCAAGGCCGTGTGCGCCTCGATCGCGATGCCCGCGAGGCCGCAGGCGGCGGCGTTCTTCACCGTCGCCACGCCGATGGTCGGAAGGTCGGTCTTGCGGTCCTGGATCGGCTTCAGCGCCTTGGCGAGGACGCCGCGGCCAGGCGGCAAAGCGCCCAAGCGCGCCAGCATTGCATCGGTGCCGTCCATTCCTTCCACGGCGATGACGGCGCCGTCCCGCACGATCACGGCCTGGCCGACGTCGCGAACGCCTTGCGCGCGTGCCTTTGCCATCGCGAGGGCGATATCCTTCTCGTCATCGGGCGTCGGCGCGACGCGGCCGAGCGGACCTTCTTCGATCTGCAGCCAGGGCGCCACGTCGGCGACGCCGATGATCCTGATGCCCTCGCGCTCGAACAGCGACACCATGGCGCCCAGCAGCGTGTTGTCGCCCTTGCGCATCGCCCACAGCACGGGCGCAAACCAGGAAAGGCCCTTGCGGTCGTAACGCAGCTTGAAGAAGTTCGGCCGCGCGACGTAGCCCGCAAACACGACCTCCCGGCAATCATGCGCACGCAGCAGGCCGAGCGTGCGGCCGACCAGACCCATCGAACTGCGGTCGTGCGCGAAGCCCTGCGTCCAGTCGCCGGCGCCGTCCAGCGCGACGACGAAGACGCCGCGTCCCGCCTCGCGCGCGCTTTCCGCGATGGCGCGCGGCAATTCTCCGCCGCCCGCGACGATGCCGAGCGCGGACATCAGTCGGCGCTCGCCTTGATGCGGGCGGGGTCGGCGACGCAGAGGCCTTGCTTGGCGTCGGCGAGGATGAAATCCGCCATCTCCTGCACCTGGAGAATGTCGGGCCAGGTCTCCTTGGCGCGGCGCGCGCGATCGAACAGCGAGCCCTTGGCGTCGAGGAAGACGGCGCGGAAGGCGGCACGCATGGCGTTGATCGCTTCGCGCGAAAGGCCGCGGCGCTTCAGCCCGATGATGTTGAGCCCGCCCAGCACCGCGTGATCGCCGGTGGCCATGCCGTAAGGGATGACATCGGTGTTCACCCCGGTGATGCCGCCGATCATCGCGCCTTTGCCGACGCGGCAGAACTGCTGCACGGCGGAGAGACCGCCCATGATGACGCCCTGGCCGATGTCGGAATGGCCGCCGAGCACCGCGCCGTTGGCGAAGGTGACGTCGTCGGCGACGTGACAGTCGTGACCGACATGGCTCATGGCCATGAAGTAGCCATTGGCGCCGACCGTGGTGAGGCCGCCGCCCCTGGCGCTGCCGCCGCTCATGGTGACGCCCTCGCGCAGCACGCAATCGGCGCCGATCAGGAGTTCGCCCACGAAATCGTTCTTGCGGATCTGCCCGACGCCGCCGAGCACCGCCTGCGGATGGACGACCGTGCGCGCGCCGATCCGGGTGCGCCCCCTCACCACCGCATGCGAGAGAAGCCGCACGCCGTCGCCCAGGACCGCGCCGCGCCCGACCAGGCAGAAGGGGCCGATCTCGACGCCGGCGCCGAGAACCGCGCCGTCCTCGACGATGGCCGCGGGATGCACCGCCATGCGCGTCAGCCCGCGTCGTTGCTGCGGATCATCGCGCCGAATTCGCCTTCGGCGCAGAGCGCTTCGCCGACGAAGGCCTTGCCTTCGAACTTCCAGACCGGGCCGCGATTCTGGAGCGCCCGCACATGGAGACGCAGCGTGTCGCCGGGCACGACGGGCTTGCGGAAGCGCGCCTTGTCGATGCCCATGAAGAACACCAGCGGCGTCTTCGACAACGCCATGGAATGGACGACGAGGGCGCCGGCGGTCTGTGCCAGGGCTTCGACGATCAGGACGCCGGGCATCACGGAGTAATCGGGAAAATGGCCGGTGAAATACGGCTCGTTTATGCCGACCGCCTTGTGGCCGTTGGCGCTCTCGAACGGGACGATGTCGGTCAGGCGTTCCACGAAGAGGAAAGGCGGACGATGCGGCAGGAGCCTCTTCAGCTCCTCCACACCCAGGACCTGCCCCTGCTGACCTTGCTCACCCATGTCCGTCACGTTTCGGCTTCTTTGCCAGATTCGTCAATGCGTGAATTTCGCGGATCCACTCTCGCACCGGCTTGAGCGGGGCGCCGCCATAATCCTGGCCGCCCGGCACCTCGACGCCCTGCTGCGAGGCGGAACGGGCGGCAATCCGGGCGCCGGAGCCGATCTTCACATGGTCGGCGAGGCCCACCTGGGGGCCGATCACGACAAAATCGCCCAGCTCGCAGCTTCCGGCGATGCCGGTCTGGGAGACGACGATCCCATGCCGCCCGATATGGGTGTTATGGCCGATCTGGATGAGGTTATCGAGCTTGGTGCCCTCGCCGATGACGGTGTCGCCCAAGGCGCCGCGATCGATGGTTGTGCAGGCGCCGATCTCAACCCGGTCCTGCACGATGACGCGGCCGAGCTGCGGAATCTTGAGATGGCCGTTCGGGCCGGAGGCGAAGCCGAAGCCCGGCTGGCCGATCTGCGCGCCGGGAAGGATGAGCACCTCGTCGCCGATATAGGCGTTGGCGATGGTGCAATTGCTGCCGATTTCGCAGCCGCGACCGACGCCGACGCCGCGGCCCACGACGGTGTTGGGACCGATTCGGGTGCCTTCGCCGATCTCGGCG
>DASWOE010000433.1:0-3095 GCA_036398875.1 Rhizomicrobium sp. | reverse complement strand
CTTTGCGCGCCGTGCTGGCGGAGCTGGCGCGGCGCACGGCGGCGCTGCTGCAGCGTGCGCGCCCCTTCGCGGCGCAAATCCGCGACCGCCGCCTCGCTCTCGAAGTCAGCGTCATCCAGACCCTGGCGCAGGACCTCACCGCGCGCCTCCTGGTCCGCGATCCCTTGAGCGAGCGCGTCCACCACAAGAAATCCGAAATGCCGCTGCTCCTGCTGCGCGCAACCGCCCGCTTTGCCGCCGCCCGGCTGGGCGTTAAAAGCCACGGCGTCGAAGCGCCGTCCCATCCATGAGCACCCCCGAACCCGCCGTCGATTCCGCCCGCCAGAAGGCCTCGGGCAGCTCGTTCTATTCCGCCATGCGGCTGATGCCCAAGGCCGAGCGCGCGGCGATGTTCGCGATCTACGGCTTTTGCCGCCTGGTCGATGACATCGCCGATGACGGCATCGGCACGCGCGCCGAACGCGCCGCGCAGCTCGCGCAGTGGCGCCTCGATCTCGGCGATCTCTACAAGGGTCATCCGCCGCCGCGCGCCCAATTCCTTGGCCCGCCGGTCGCGCGCTACGGCCTGCGCCAGGCCGATTTCCTCACCGTCGTCGATGGCATGGACATGGACGTGGCGCAGGACATCGTCGCGCCCGACCTTGCCACCCTGGATCTGTATTGCGAGCGGGTGGCGAGCGCGGTCGGCCGCCTCTCGATCAAGGTCTTCGGCATGGACGAAGGCCCCGGCGACGAGCTCGCCCATCATCTGGGCCGCGCCCTGCAGCTCACCAACATCCTGCGCGACATCGACGAGGACGCGGGCATCAACCGGCTCTATCTGCCGCGCGAATATCTGGCCGCAGCCGGCATCGCCGTCGTCGATCCCGTCGCCGTCGTCGCCGATCCGCGCATCGACGGCGTCTGCAAGCGCGTCGCGCGCGACGCGCACGAATTCTATGACGGCGCGGCCGCGGTTCTGGCCAGGAAGCCCAAAGGCCGCCTCGCCACGCCCAGGCTGATGGGCGCGGTCTATGAAGAGATCCTGCGCCAGACCGAGGCGGTGGGCTGGGCGCCGCCGCGCCGGCGCGTCTCGCTCTCCAAGCCCAGGCTGCTCGCCCTCGTGCTGCGCCACGGCTTGTTCGGATGAGCACCGTCTATGTCGTCGGCGGCGGCCTCGCGGGCCTCGCGGCCGCGGTGGCGCTTGCCGGAAAGGACCGCAAAGTCGTGCTGCTCGAAGGCGCGCCGCAGGCCGGCGGCCGCTGCCGCTCCTATTTCGACGCGACGCTCGGACTCACCATCGACAACGGCAACCATCTCGTCCTGTCCGGCAACCTTTCGGTCCAGGCCTACCTCAAGGCCATCGGCGCCAGCGACGGCCTCGCCGGTCCCGATCGCGCGGTGTTCGATTTCGCCGATGTCCGCAGCGGCAGGCGCTGGACGCTCAAGCCCAATGACGGCCCGCTCGCCTGGTGGATCTTCGTGCAAGGCCGCCGCGTGCCCGATACCACGCCGCTGGACTACGTCGCGCTGGTGAAGCTGCTGCTCGCCGGTCCGACCGACCGGATCGAGGATGTGATCGCCTGCAGCGGTCCGCTGTGGGAGCGTCTGCTGCAGCCCTTCCTGCTCGCGGTGCTGAACACGGAGCCGCGCACGGCCTCCGCGAAGCTGGCCGGCGCGGTGATCGCCCAATCGCTCGCGCGCGGCGGCCTTGCCTATCGCCCGCGCATCGCCCATCCGACGCTGGCCGCGGCCTTCGTCGATCCGGCGCTCGCCTTTCTCAAATCCAGGGGCGCCGACATCCGCATCGGCCAGCGCGTGCGCGCCCTGACGCTGGACGACGAACGGCTCACCGCGCTCGACGTCGCCGGCGCGCCCCTGGCCATCGGCAAGGACGATCGCGTCATCCTCGCCGTGCCGCCCTGGGTCGCGGCGGAGCTGATCCCCGGCCTGGACGCGCCGACCGAATTCCGCTCGATCGTCAACGCCCACTTCAAGGTCGCGCCGCCCGCCTCTGCGCCGCGCATCACCGGCGTGATCGGCGGCGCGGCGGAGTGGGTGTTCGCCTTCGACGACCGCGTCTCCATCACCGTCTCGGGCGCCGATGCCGTCGTCGATGACGACCGCGAGACGCTGGCGCGTCGGTTCTGGGCCGACGTGGCCAAAGTGCTGCGCCTCTCCGGCGAGATGCCGCCCTGGCAGGTGGTGAAGGAGCGCCGCGCCACCTTCGCCGCCACGCCGCAACAGGCGCGCCGCCGCCCCCAGGCCGTGACGCGCTGGTCCAACCTCCTGCTGGCCGGCGACTGGACCGCCACGGGCCTGCCCGCCACCATCGAGGGCGCGATCCGCTCCGGCCACAAGGCGGCGGCCCTGGCACGTTCCCGCTGAGTTCAGGCGACCGGGACGGTGCCGCCGTCGATGACGAACTCGGCGCCGGTGATCGCGGCGGCGCGCGGCGACGCCAGGAACGCGACCAGGTCCGCGACCTCCGCGGGCTTGGCCGGCCGGCCGAGCGGAATGCCGCCCAGCGAATCCATCAGCGCCCGGCGCGCGCTCGCCGCGTCGGTGTTCATCGATGCGGCAAGGGTCTCGACCAGGCCGATCGCGGCCTCGGTCTCGACCCAGCCCGGCGACACCCGGACGACGCGGATGCCCTTGGGGCCGACTTCCTTGGACAGGGATTTGCTGTAGGTCGACAGCGCCGCCTTGGCCGCGGCATAGGCGGTGGTCGCCTCGGGCAAGGGCAGTTGCCGCTGGATCGAGGTGACGTGCACGATGACGCCCGACCCGTGGCGGAGCATGTCCGGCAACAGCGCGCGGTCCAGCCGCACCGCCGCCATCAGGTTGAGGTCCAGGGCGCGCTGCCACTGGCCGTCGTCCAGCACGGCGAAACCGCCGGCCGGGGCGCTCGATCCGCCCGCGACATGGACCACGATGTCGATGCGGCCGAGCGCCTCGCGCGCCGCCTGCGCCACGCTGCGGCAACCCTCGGCCGTGGCGATATCGGCCGCGACGAACGGGGCGCCCTCCGGCCAGGCCGCCGGCCGCGACCGCGCCGTGGTCAGCACCGTCGCGCCCAGTTCGCGCAGCCGCGCCGCCACGGCGGCGCCGATGCC
>DASWOE010000432.1:0-6363 GCA_036398875.1 Rhizomicrobium sp. | reverse complement strand
GCTTACCGCGGCCCGAGCGGCTATTCCTATCGCCGCTGGACCTTCGGCGAAATCCTGCCGTCGCTCTCCTCTTCGCGCGACTACTGGATCGCCGACTATTCGGACTATGGCCTGCAAGATCCGCCGGAGGGTTGCGAATGGGTGCTTTACGGAAGCGACGCCTTGTTGATCGATGTGGACACCGGCGAAATCGTCGAAGTGGTGTACGGTCAATTCGACTGAGTTTTATCGGACGAATGCAAAACCCCGGCGGGCGACCTCCGGGGTTTTCGCTTTTCTACACCGCAATCTCGGCCTTGATCGTCGGGTGGGCGCGGTAGCTTTCGAGCGTGAAATCCCCGTACTTGAAATCGAAGATGTTCCGCACGTCCGGATTGAGCCGCATCGCCGGCAGCGGATAGGGCCTGCGCGTCAACTGCTCGCGCGCCTGGTCGATGTGGTTGAGATAGAGATGCGCGTCGCCCAGCGTGTGGACGAATTCGCCGGGCGCAAGACCCGTCACCTGCGCGACCATCATCGTCAGCAGCGCATAGCTCGCGATGTTGAACGGCACCCCCAGGAAGATGTCGGCCGAACGCTGATAGAGCTGGCACGACAGCCTGCCGTTCGCGACATAGAACTGGAACAGGCAGTGGCAGGGCGGCAGCGCCATCCTGGGCACGTCGGCCGGATTCCACGCGGTCACGATCAGCCGCCGCGAATCCGGATTGGCGGCGATGTCGCGCACGACATTGGCGATCTGGTCGATCGTGCCCCCGTCGGGCGCCGGCCAGGAGCGCCATTGATGGCCGTAGACAGGGCCCAACTCGCCGTTCTCATCGGCCCATTCGTCCCAGATGGTGACGCCGCGCTCCTGCAGCCAGCGCACATTGGTGTCGCCCTTCAGGAACCAGAGCAGCTCCAGGACAATGGCCTTGGCGAACAGCTTCTTGGTCGTCAGCAGCGGGAAACCGCCGGCCAGGTCGTAACGGGCCTGGTGGCCGAACACCGACAGCGTGCCCGTGCCGGTGCGGTCGCGCTTCTCCACGCCCGTCTTGAGCACCAGTTCCAGCAGATCGTGATATTGCCGCATCACCCGACTATAAGCCGATTCCGGCGCTGTTCAGCCATCCGCCGTCAGGAAAATGGTGCGTTCCTCCAGCCGGCGATTGTGCAGGCCCGCGATCACGACCTTCTGGCCGTTCACGGTTCCCTTGTCCCACATCAGGAAGGCGTCCGCGGCGCCCTGGACGTCGCCGGCGTTGAACTTTCGCAGCACGGTCGAGCTTTTGAACGCGCCCTCGCCGATATTGTAGGTCAGCGACAGCATCGCCGCCGCCTGGTGCAGCGTCGCCGGCCGCGTCAGCAGCGGCGCGATCGCGTCGCTTTTCAGGCTCATCTGATAGGACAGATAGGTCGTCGCCTGGTCGTCGGTGCAAGGCGGATCCGGCATCGCGACCTTGCGGCCGTCGGGGTACAGGATCGTGCCGTAGCCGATGGTGGCGACGCCGACCGAGTCCTTGTACGGCGCGGCGCGGAACCCCTCGAACTGCTTGATGATCGGCATGCACAGCGGAAAGACGGCGTCATCGCCGGGCCAGTTGGCCATCGAAATCCCCTCGGTTTGGACGGAACCGCGCCGGACGCCGCGTGCCCTGCAGGCTAGAACAAGGCCGTCGCCGCGCCAATCGGCGCGCCCTTCAATTCTTAACCGGGGGCGCCTATATTGGAGGCGTCGGCTCGTCCGACTATGGCGATAAACGGCTTCGTAATAAGCGGCCCGGACCCGGGGGCGGTACCCGGCGCCTCCACCAAGTGCCCATTCGGCTCATCCCAGGCTGGCTGAGTGGGCATCTGATGGGGGCGAAACAGGATCGACGGACGTGTAAAGGCTGTCCTTTCGCTCGGTATGGTATCCGCCGTTATCGGGCTACTCGTACAGGTGCCAACGATAATGAAATGGCCCTCGCTGCCTAACTTCGGTTAGCCAAGCGCGGTTGGGGACGCACCGGGCAACAGAAGCGTCCCACTTAATTCCATGGAAATGGCGCAGACAAATTCCTTCCCCGGAAGCGGGGGAGGAAAACTACAAATTCCCCTCTTCATCCTCGCGCATCGCCAGCGAAGTCGTCGAGGTTTCCGCCAGCGCGGCGGCCTTTTCCGCTTCGAGCTGCAGCCGTTTCTTGCGCGGCTCTTCCACCAGCGCCAGCAGCAGCACGAGCGCGGCCGCCTCGCAGGCGATCGCCACCCAGAACACCGCGAAATAGCCGAAGCTCGCCGCGATCACGCCGCCGATGAGCGGACCCGCCGCGCTCATGATGCTCTCGGCGGTGTTGGAGAAGGCGAGCCGCATCGCCATGTCGTCGCGATGACCGAATTCGAACACGATGTTCTGCGCGCTCATATTGTAGCCGGAATTGCCCGCGCCCAGGCCGAAGAAAGCGATGAACAGCCACAGCGGCGAACTGACCGCCATCAGCAGCATCGTCGAGGCGATCCAGAACACCAGCGCGATGACGAAATTGGAGCGGAAGCCGAAGCGGTCGGCGAGATAGCCCCAGCCGATGCTCATCACCGTGTCGGCGCCGAGAAAGGCGAGCGACATCGTACCCACGACGTCGCCGGAATAGCCGATCCGGCGGCCGACATAGATGATGTAGAAGGGCTGCGCCACGCGGCTGGCGATCGCGAAGGTGCGCGCGATCATGAACCAGAGAAAACCCGGATCGCCGCGCAGCATCGGGATCAGCTCGCGCAGGCGTTCGCGCATCGGCGTGCGCGGACGCACGCTCGGCGGCTCGGGCTCGCGCACCAGGAAGCGGAAGGCGGTGAGCCCCAGGCTCGTCAGCACGAAGGCGAGCGCGAAGGTCGTCGCATAGCCATTGCCGAACACATTGCCGCCGACCAGGTATTTGCCGGCGAAATAGCTCAGCGTCGCCGCGACGATGCCGCCCGACAGATTGCGCCAGCCCTGCAGCCTCCCGCGCCGCGTGATCGGGATCATCTTCGCCAGGAGGAACTGGAACGCGACGCTCTGCGGTCCGCTGAACAGCCCGAGCAGGAAGAGAAAAATCAGCACGCTGACCAGCAGCGGCGTGCCGCCGAGCAGCCAGCCCGTCACCGCGATGCCCAGGATCTGCACCCGCATCATGGTGCCCAGGAACAGCGAGACCGGCAGGATGCGCTTGCGATGCTCGATCTGCGCCGCGCCGGCGATCGGCGAGATCACGCCGCCGAGCTGCTGCAGGCTGGCGCCCAGGCTGACGATCAGGTCGGAATGGGACAGCGCGTGCAGATAGGCCGGGATGAAGGTCGGCGCGTTGACCAGGCGAAAGCCGGTCATGCCGAACATCCCGTGGATATAGTGGCCGGCGAAGTTTCGCCTGAGGTTGCGCCAGACGAAGCCCTCATAGGCGGCTTCGCGCTCGTGCTCGCTGTCGATGCCGGCGTAGATGTCGTTCATCGCACCGGCGCGTGCTGGATCGAAAAGCCGGTGGCGCGCCGATAGGCGAAGGACAGCGCCGCCGCCGCGACCACCGCCGCGCCGCCGATGCTGATCGCGTTCGTCACGCCGAGGCCGCGCGCCAAGGCGCCGAGCAGCAGCGCGCCCCAGGGCATCATCCCCAGGAAGCTCTGGGTGTAGTGGGAAATCACCCGGCCGCGGAAATCGGCATGCGCCACGGTCTGGATGATGGTGTTGGTCGTGCCGCCGAGCAGAAGCAGGCTGGTCGAGGTCGGCAGCAGGATGACGACCGACAGCCACAGCGTATGCGAATGGGAAAAGGCGATCAGGCCCAGGCCGAAGACGACGCCGGCGATCACCGGCGCGTAGCCGAGCTGCTTCTCGGTGATCCGCGACAGCAGATAGGCCCCGACCAGCGCGCCGGCGCCCACCGACGACATCAGCGTGCCCTGGGTAGTGGAATCGCCATGGATGAGGTCGCGCGCCACCGCCGGCATCATGGTCACGAAGGCGGCGCCGAACAGCGACGAGGCCGCCACCAGCAGCAGCGACAGGCGGATCTGCGGCGAAGCGAAGGAATAGCGGTAGCCGTCGGCGATCTCGCGCAACGCCTTGCGGTTGATGCGCGGCGGCCGCTCGGCCAGGCGCATCACGAGCAGGCTCGCCAGCACCGCGGCGAAGGAAGCGGCGTTGAGCGCGAAGCAGATCCCCTCGCCCCACAGCGCGATCAGGAAACCCGCCAGCGTCGGGCCCACGATGCGCGCAACGTTGAACATCATGGAGTTGAGCGAGATGGCGTGGCGCAGATCCTCGCGCCCCACCATGTCGAGCGTCATCGACTGGCGCGAGGGGATGTCGAAGGCGTTGATCAGCCCCATGCTGAGCGCCAGGCAGATGATCTCCCACACCTGAACACGGCCCGACAGGGTCAGCACCGCCAGCAGCGTCGCCTGGATCATCGCCGCGCTCTGGGTGAGCAGCAGGAAGCGGCGGCGATCGACGCGGTCGGCGACGACGCCGCCGAACGGCGTGACGAAGAACACCGGCACCGTCGAACAGAACGAGGTCACGCCCAGCAGCAGCGGCGAATGGGTCATGCTGTAGACCAGCCAGGGCTGCGCCGTGTTTTGCATCCACGAGCCCATCAGCGAGACGAGCTGGCCGGCGAAGAACAGCCGGTAATTGCGGTGGCGGAAGACGGCGAGAAGGCCGCCGGGCCGTCGCAGGTCGGGCGCGATTTCCTGTTCGGCAGGCGGCTCGTCCGGCGGGGTTCCAAGGCTGATGTCGGGATCGCCGCTCACCGCGCGCCTCCCACCGCCCGCTCCGGCCGCGCCCTGCGCGACCGCCCTGTCTCTATGTCCGTCATCGCCGCACCGGAGTTACTCCCCGCGACTGCGCGGCTCAAGGCTTAAATCCCAAGCGCGTCACAATGGCTTTACGGACACGTCAACGCAGTCCACCGTTGTCGTCCGGGATTGAAAGGCGGCGCGGCTTGCGAGGCGGCGGCCGCCGTGCTGACCTTCGGGCAACCGCTATTTCGAAGGAACTGCCATGTCCGACACGTCCATTCTGTTCCGTCCCTTCACGCTGAAATCGCTGACGCTTCCCAACCGCATCGTCATGGCGCCGATGACGCGCTCCAAGTCGCCGGAGCAGATCCCGAACGACAAGGTCGCCGCCTATTACAAGGCGCGCGCCGCGGGCGGCACCGGCCTGATCCTGACCGAAGGCACGGCGCCGGAGCATCCGGCCGCCACCAACGACGTCGGCGTGCCGAATTTCTACGGTGAAGCATCGCTCGCCGGCTGGGCGAAGGTCGTGGCCGAGGTGAAATCGGCCGGCGGCCATATCATGCCGCAGCTCTGGCACCAGGGCATCGTGCGCCATCCCGGCACCGGCCCCAACCCCGAATCGCCCAGCATGAGTCCGTCCGGTCTCGCCAAGAAGGACAAGAAAGTCGCCGAGCCGATGACCGACAAGGACATCGCCGACATCATCGCCGGCTTCGCCAAGAGCGCCGGCTATGCCAAGGCGCTCGGCTTCGACGGCGTCGAGCTGCACGGCGCGCACGGCTATCTGATCGATCAGTTCTTCTGGGCGGACACCAATCGGCGCACCGACCGCTTCGGCGGCTCCATCGCGGCGCGCACCACCTTCGCCTGCGAGGTGACACGCGCGGTGCGTGCGGCGGTGGGACCGGACTTTCCGATCCTGCTGCGCTTTTCGCAATGGAAGCAGCAGGACTTCGCCGCCCGCCTCGCCACGACGCCGCAGGCGCTGGAGACGTTCCTGGCCCCGATGGTCGATGCCGGCGTGGACATCTTCCACTGCTCGACGCGGCGTTTCTGGGAGCCGGAATTTCCCGAAACGGGGTCCGACATGAACCTCGCCGGCTGGAGCAAGAAGCTGTCCGGCCTGCCCACGATCTCGGTCGGCTCGGTCAGCCTCAACACCGATTTCATCACCGCCTTCCGCCAGGCCGGGGCCGAGATTTCCGGCATCGGCAGGCTGATCGAGATGATGGAGCGCGGCGATTTCGACCTGATCGCGGTCGGCCGCGCCCTGATCGCCAATGCCGACTGGGCCAACCAGATCCGCGCCGACCATCTCGACCGGCTGAAGGCCTATAGCCCCGAACTGCTGGCGGAACTGGCGTAACGATAATCCTCTCCCGCTTCGCAGGAGAGGTTTACGGTCCCCCCAGCCGCGCGTCCGCCGCCGCGATCATCGCCTGGAACCGCGGATCCTCGCGCACCGAATCGAGGTCCGGATCGATCTTGGCGTAGTTCACGAACGCCGCCGGCACCCGGGACAGGATGGGCTGCAGCAATTCGATCGCGCCGTCGTAATCCTTCAGATGCGTCGCCAGCGTGCAGGCGAAATTGTAGCGCATGTCCATGTTCTCCGGATCGATCAGCATC
>DASWOE010000431.1:0-3055 GCA_036398875.1 Rhizomicrobium sp. | reverse complement strand
TGGCATCGCGGTTCTCCCCTTCCAGTCCGTCGCGGTCCAGCCGCATGTCGAGTCCGACCTGCCGCCGCGCGTGGCGGCGTCGTCCGGCGGCTTCTCCAGTACCGCCGCCCAGGCCATCGGCGCCTCGCATCAAGGCGTGTTCGATCTGGACTTCGACGCCGAGATCGCGACGCTGGGGCGCGAATCCGCCCTCATCCTGGGGCTGCCGCCCTCGCTCACCCGCATCGGCCATGCCGACTGGCTCGATCGCGTGCATCCCGACGACCGCGACACCTACACCCAGGCGCTCGACGATTATCGCAGCCATCCCGGCATCGCCTTCCGCATCGAGTTCCGCGCCAGGAGCGAGAGCGGCCGCTACCCCTGGCTGGAACTGCGCGCCACCATGCAGGGCGAGCGCGCGCCGTCCGGCCGCTGCCTGGGCCTGATGGCCGACATCACCATGCGCAAGGAAGCCGACGCCGAGATGCTTCAGCGCACGCTGCGCGATCCGTTGACGGGGATGGGCAACCGCATCTCGCTGATGGAAGAGCTCGAACGGCTCGGTCCGAACATCGCCGCCGCGACCTTCGCTCTGCTCGACATCGACCGCTTCAAGTCCATCCATGCCAGCCTCGGCGATGCCGGCGGCGACGCCTTGCTGGGCCAGATGTCGGAACGGCTCTGCAAGCGCTTCCACGGCGTGGCCGAGGTCTTTCGCGTCGGCGGCGACGCCTTCGCCCTGCTGTTCAAGGATGCCGCCGGCGATCTCGTGGCCATCGGCAACGAGCTGCTGGAGACCTGCGCCGCGCCCTATGTGCATGACGGCCGCAACGTCTTCGCGCCGGCCAGCGTCGCCGTCGCCGCCGGAAGCGACGCCCGCGATCCGCTGGATCTGCTCAAGAACGCCGAGCTGGCGCTGTCCCAGGCCAAGCGCGCCGGCGGCACCTGTGCGCGGATCTACTCGCGTGACCTCGAATTGCTGGCGCCCGGCGATGCCGTGGCGCTGGAGACCGATCTGCGCCGCGCCCTCGAAGACGACCAGCTCGACGTCTATTACCAGCCCATCGTGCGCCTCGACGACGGCACGGTGGCGGGGTTCGAGGCCCTGCTGCGCTGGAACCATCCGACCCGCGGCCTCGTCTCGCCCTCCGATTTCATCGCCCATTCGGAGGAGACCGGCACCATCGTCGCGCTGGGGCGCTTCGCGCTGGAGCGCGCGGCGCACCAGATGGCGCAATGGCAGCGCTTCTTTCCGCTCGACCCGCCGCTCTTCGTCAGCGTCAACGTCTCGCGGCGCCAGCTGCGCGACGAGGATTTCGCCGTCCTTTTGGGCGGCTTGCTCACCAAGGAGGCCGTCGCGCCGGGAACGCTGAAGCTCGAAGTCACCGAGAGCACGATTGCGGTCGATCAGGACGTGCGCGCCGCGCTCGAGCGCTGCCGCGCGCTGGGCGCGGGAATCTCGATCGACGATTTCGGCACCGGCGTGTCGAGCCTCAGCCAGCTCAAGACGCTGCCCTTCGACACCATCAAGATCGACCAGAGCTTCCTGGCGCGCCACGTCAATGCCGATACGGCCGCCGATGGCGAGACCATCCTGCGCTCCATCATCGCGCTTGCCCAAAGCCTCAAGCGCGTCGTGGTGGTCGAGGGTGTCGAGAACGCCCGCGACGCCGATTGGCTGCGCCAATTGGGCTGCGAATACGGGCAGGGGTTCTATTTCGCCCGCCCGCTCACCGCCGCCTTGGCGCTGCAATATATCGCGCAGCACTTCGACAGCCGCGCCTCAGGCGCGCCCGGCCTCCGCGGACAGGCCTGACAGGCCGGCGCCGAGCTTCTCGAACGCCAGCCGCCATTTCTCTTCCGCCGGTGCCTCGAACACCAGCGTCGAATCGGCGTCGCAATGGATCCAGCCGTTTGAAGCGATCTCCGCCTCGATCTGGCCCGGGCCCCAGCCGGCATAGCCGAGCGCCAGCAGCCATTGCGCCGGCCCGCGCCCGTCCGCGATGGCCCGCAGCATGTCCACTGTCGGGGTCAGCGAAATCTCCGGCGTGACCGCCAGCGTCGAGGTGCGGCCGCCGCCGTCGCGACCATGCAGGACATAGCCGCGGTCGGTCTCCACCGGGCCGCCGAACAGCACGGGGCGGTTGGACGTCTTGGGCGTCACCGCGATGTCCATGCGGATCATCAGGTCGCGGAAGCCCAGCTGGTCGATCGGCTTGTTGAGGATCAGGCCCATCGCGCCGGTGTCGGAATGGGAGATCATGAAGATCACGCTGCGCTCGAACCGCTGGTCCGGCATCCCCGGCATGGCGATCAGGAGCTTGCCGTGCAGAAAGCCCTGTTGGCCCTGGGGTTGCTGCGGTTCGCCGGTCGCCATGGCGCAAGGCTACAGCCTTCGCGAAGCCTTTGCGACCCGGCAGCGGCTGGGCTAAAACGCTGCACCGCCCCACTTTCCAGGAGAATTTCATGACCATTCACGTCGGCGAAAAGGTTCCCTCCGCGACCCTGATGGAGATGCAGGACGGCGGGCCCAAGCCGGTCAAGACCGACGATCTGTTCGCCGGCAAGAAGGTGGTGGTGTTCGCGCTGCCCGGCGCCTTCACGCCGACCTGCTCGGCCAAGCACGTTCCCGGCTATGTCCAGAATTTCGACGCGCTCAAGGCCAAGGGCATCGACGAGATCGCCTGTGTCAGCGTCAACGACGCCTTCGTGATGGGCGCCTGGGGCAAGGACCAGCAGGCGGGCGGCAAGGTGCGCATGCTCGCCGACGGCAACGGCGATTTCACCCGCGCCGTGGGCCTCGAATTCGACGGTTCGCGCTTCGGCATGGGCAAGCGCAGCCAGCGCTACGCCATGATCGTCGACGGCAGCGTCATCAAGGAGCTGTTCGTCGAGAAGCCGGGCACCTTCGAGGTGTCCTCGGCGGAGAACGTGCTAGCGCACCTCTAGTCCGTTTCGCAGTCGCCAAAGATGCATGGGCCCCCTCGCGGGGCCCATGCTATTTAGGGGCCATTCAACAGGAGGACGATCCATGGCCAGAGTCGGTGACAAGGTGCCAAGCGCCACGCTGCGT
>DASWOE010000430.1:0-5299 GCA_036398875.1 Rhizomicrobium sp. | reverse complement strand
GGCGGGCCTTTTCATTCTCGGCCACGGATTTCCCGGCCGGCTTCCGCCGGATCTTCGCGCCTTCGGCGACGGCGCGGCAGCCTCCTTCCGCAATCGGCCCTGCGGCGCCGGCGGCTGCGTCTTCGGCGATCGCGCGTTTGGCGGCGAGGCCGTGCTTTGGGGCGACTCGCATGCCCATGCCCTGGCGCCGGGCCTGGTCCGCTTCGCCGCGGCGCGGGGCCTGCGCCTGCGTGAACTCAGCCTCAATGGCTGCGTCCCGCTGCCCGGCATCGAGCGCCTGCGGCCCGACGATCTGCGCATCCGGCCCTGCACCGATTTCAACCGCGCGGCGCTCGGCACGATCCTGCGCGGCGGCGATGTCCGCCTGGTCATCCTGCAGGCGTGGTGGGAGACCGCGCCGAGGCTGGTCGATGCCGACATTCGACCGGGCATCACCAGGGGCGTCGTTGCCGCGCTCGACGGCCTGCTTCGCACCCTCGCGGCGCGCAACATCGCCGTGCTGCTGGTCGGCGACGTTCCCGCCTTCCCCGATTCTCCGCTCCATTGCCTCGGAAGGCAGGCGCTGCTGGGCCGCCCTGCGGCTCCGGGCTGCACCGTTCTGCCGCTGGCCGCGGCGGCGTCGGAAAGCGGCGCGGCCGACGCGATGCTGTCGGCCGCCGCCCGCCGCTTTGCCAACACCCGGGCCTATTTTCCCCGCGCCGTGCTCTGCGGCCGCGACGGCTGCCATGCCGTTCTGCGCCAACGTCTGCTCTATTCGGACACGCACCACCTCTCGCCGTTCGGCGCCGATCTGGTGGGCGCGGCGCTCGGCGCCGCCTTGCGCGGCTGGCCCTGAGCCGACGCGGCATTCCTGCCACGCCGGTCCGGAATTCGTTTCGCCCTCTTCCCAAGGCAATTCGCGGGATTATCCTCCGCGCCCTTTTTGAGCGCGTGAGCCGAGTCGTGGGCCGTTCCGTCGATACCGAAACCGTCGTCGCCGCCGCCGAGCCCTTCGACGAGGCGGTGGCGCTGGGACGCGTGCCGGGCACGCCGTTCGCGTTCATCTGGTTTCTCGTCCGCACCCACTTCGCCCGCCGGGTCGCGGCGATGGTGGCTTGCGCGCTGGTCGCGGCGACGATCGAGGCGTTCACGCCCCTGGCCTTCTCCCATCTGGTGAACGCGGTCACCGCGGCGGCGAAGCTGCATCTGGGCTTCGCGACGGTGTGGCCGTGGATCGTCTGGCTGGCGGCGATCTGGTTCGGCGGTGCTTTGGCCTATCGCGCCTATGAGGTGATCGACATCGAAACCGGTCCGCGCATGCGCGGGCTGGCGCAGAAATATCTCTTCGTCTATCTGCTCGGCCATTCGCCGCGCTATTTCCAGGACAATTTCGCCGGCAAGCTCGGCCAGAAGGTGAAGCAGGCCGGGCAGGCGACCATCGGCATCCTCGGCATCGTCTGCCTCGACGCGGTGCGCGTCGTCGGCCTGGTCGTGATCGGCGCGGTGCTGATGGCGCTGCAGGCGCCGGTCTATGCGATCATCCTGGGCGTGTGGACGGTGCTCTATCTCGGCGTCGTTTTGACGCTCGCCAGGCGCTGCGTCGTGCTCTCCAAGGCGCTGTCGGACGAGGTTTCGACCTCGACGGGCCGGCTGATCGATGCGGTGTCGAACGCCGACCTCGTGCGCGCCTTCGCCAAGGCGGCGTTCGAGCGCAAATACATCTCCCATTTCCTGGCCGACGAGATGAACGCGTCGCGGCGGCTGCGCTGGTTCCTCGTCACCATGCGCATGTTCATGCAGTCGGCGACCTTCCTGCTGCTGGTCGCGCTGGTCTTCGTCACCGCGCGCGACATCGTCGCCGGCGCGATCTCGCTCGGCGCCTTCACCATGATCTACCTGCTGGCGAACCAGATCGCGCGCGGCGTGCAGGAGCTCAGCTTCCGCATGCTCGATTACTTCGAGCAGCACGGCACGCTGGCCGAGGCGCTCGATCTGGTGAGCGCACCGCACGAGATCGTCGATCGCGACGATGCAAGTCCGCTGGCCGTCGCGCGCGGCCATGTCCGTTTCGAGAACGTCTCGTTCCGCCATCCCAACGGCTTTTCGGTGTTCGAGAACCTGAATCTCGACATCCCGCCGGGCCAGCGCGTCGGCCTGGTGGGGCCGTCCGGCGCCGGTAAATCGACGCTCGTGCGTCTGCTGCGCCGCCAGTTCGAGCCGCAGTCGGGCCGCATCGCCATCGACGGCCAGGACATCGCGCACGTCACCTGGGATTCGCTCAACGAGGCGATCGCCGAGGTGCCGCAGATGCCCGGCGTGTTCCACCGCAATGTCCGCGACAACATCCGTTATGCCAGGCCGCTCGCGCCCGAGGCCGAGGTCGAGGCGGCGGCGCGCCAGGCTTTCGCGCACGACTTCATCGCCGAGCGCGACGAGGGCTACGACATGATCGTGGGCGAGCAGGGCATCAAGCTCTCGGGCGGGGAGCGCCAGCGCGTCGCCATCGCCCGCGCTTTGATCAAGGACGCCCGCATCCTGGTGCTCGACGAGGCGACCTCCTCGCTCGATTCCGAGAGCGAGCACCTGATCCAGACCGCGCTGTGGACGCTGGTGCAGGGCCGCACCGTGATCGCCATCGCGCATCGGCTTTCGACCATCGCCGGCATGGACCGCATCGTCTATCTCGACCAGGGCCGCATTCTGGAAGAGGGTCCGCACCGCGTGCTGCTGGCGAATAACGGCCCCTATTCGAAGCTCTGGAACCGCCAGATGGGCGGTTTCATCGACGCGGCGTGATCGCAAGTTTTTGTTTCCAAATGTATTTTTCGCGGTACGCGATCGGGCGGTCCAGCTGCCCTTTGAAGGCCACAATTTGTGATTAGTTTTATCATGGGGTGTGTCCGTTGAATGCTCGGGGAGCACCGCGAATGGGACGAGGGCCCGGTGCAGCGATCGCCTGTCCATTTTTTTAACGACAAGCCGGTCAAAGCGAAGATCGCGAGGCTGGCCGAGAGAGATGGCGTCCTCGCCGAATACGCAAAATTCGCGATCGAGTGGGCCTTTGAAGAGCAGAACCGAAACGGTCGGCTTGCCGCTCTCAGGCGCGACACCGAGACCCGCGAGTTCATAGACACGCCGCATGGTTTTCGCGTGAAGTTTTCGCTGAGCCACTGGGATCCGATGGTCAAGGTTTTCACGGCGTTGGACTTCGTCCACCAGCCGGCGCCGGACCACGACCGCAAAAGCGGGTCGGCCTGCGCGCCCGCCGCCGCGGATGGCTCGCCCCGGGCGATCAAGGCCGCCAAGCTCGGCGGCCCGGTCCAGCGAATAAACCACGACACCGACGCGCCCCGGCCGATCCTGTTCGTGGGGCTCGGCGCCGCCTATTACGGCTTCCTGATCTCACTTTGGCACGCCATCGCGATTGCGCGGAATGGGAATGAAGCGAAGGCGCGTGGCCGGCGCGGGTTCTCGGTGTTCTTGCTGCGGGGCCACGAAGGCGATCGCGGCATCATCGATCTTGCCATGCTCCTGGCGCAGGCGCGGCAGCGGGCGGGCGACGAACTCGGGTTTGACGCCGACATCGCCGACATCGCGATCAAGCGCTGCGGCACCGTGTCCGGCGATGACGGCACCGATGTCCTGCTGGCGGCCCTGCACGCCATCGACGAGACGCTGCGGTTCGCAGATCGACCCGACGGCGAGATCGATCTCGTGATCGTCGGCCCGTATGAGGCCGGCTGGACCTCCACCAAGGATGCGACCCGCCCCGGCTTCGACACGCGCGACATCACGGTCATGGCGGCGGTCGCGGGCTTGATGCTCGACCCAGCCGCCGATCCGATCATCGATCGGATCGAACCCACCGCCGCCGGGATCGGTCTGCCTGGGCATTCTCCGATCCGCTTCGCGGGCCGGCCCGACCATCGCGGCGGCGACGGCACCCGGCCGCCTGCGTTGAACTAGATCGGTGCCTTCCTGCTCGGCGGCGTCGAGCCCGTCCCGCCCGGGCGACGGCAGGGACGGGGCTTGGCGCCGAAAATGCCGGCGGCGGTGGCTCCGCATTCGCAAAAACCCTGTATTTATCGCTATTTTCGGCTTGCGGCGCGTGCGTCGCGTCTCGCAAATGCAGTAAAATCGGGCGTTCGTTTGATTCGCAACAAGGAGAAGAACCATATGGCTATAGCTGGATCTGGCGCCCCGAAGGCCGCCAAGGCGAAGGTCGAGACGGTGAGCACCCGCCAGCTTGGCGCCGCGCTGGCCGAGAAGCATGAGATGTCCAACAAGGCCGCGCTCGCGGTGATCGACGACGCGATCGGTCTGATCACCAAGCATCTGAAGAAGGGCGCCCGCGTGCGCCTGAACGGGCTTGGCATCCTGGTCGTGCGCAAGCGCGCCGCCCGCATGGGCCGCAACCCCGCGACCGGCGAAGCGATCAAGATCAAGGCGTCGAAGAAGGTCGCCTTCCGCGCCGCGAAGGAGCTGAAGGAATCGATCTAAATCGCTTCCTTGGACAAAGTGCAAAGCCGGGCCGGTGCCCATGCATCGGCCCGGCTTTTCTTTTTCCTACAGCTTCACCCAGCGCAGCCGCAGCGCGTTGGCGATGACCGATACCGAGCTCAGGCTCATCGCCGCCGCCGCGAGCATCGGGCTCAGCAGGATGCCGAAGCGCGGATAGAGCGCGCCGGCCGCGATCGGCACGCCGATCACGTTGTAGACGAAAGCCAGCACCAGGTTCTGGCGGATGTTGCGCATCGTGGCGCGGCTCAAGACGCGCGCGCGCGCCAGGCCCGCCAGATCGCCCTTGACCAGCGTCACGCCGGCGCTCTGCATCGCCACATCGGTGCCGGTGCCCATCGCGATGCCGATGTCGGCCGCCGCCAGCGCCGGCGCGTCGTTGACGCCGTCGCCCGCCATCGCCACGACATGACCCTCGCCGCGCAGCATGCGCACGATCTCGCCCTTGCGCTCGGGCAGCACCTCGGCCTCGACCGTCGCGATGCCGAGCTTGGCCGCGATCGCCTGGGCGCTGACGCGATTGTCGCCGGTCAGCATGCAGATGGTGACGCCGTCGGCGCGCAGCCGGTCCAGCGCGGCGGGCGTGGTGGCCTTCACCGGATCGGCGATGGCGAGCACGCCGGCGGCGCGGCCGTCGATGGCGACGAACATCGCGGTGGCGCCGTCGCGGCGCATCGCATCGGCCTGCGGCAGCAGCGCCGACGCATCGACGCCGTTCTCGGCCAGCAGCGCGGCGGTTCCCACCAGGACGGCGCGCCCGTCCACGGCCGCCGCGACGCCCTTTCCGGTCACGGAGCGGAAT
>DASWOE010000429.1:0-10905 GCA_036398875.1 Rhizomicrobium sp. | reverse complement strand
CGGCGGCCGCGGCCCCGGCCCTCGACGCCGCCGGCCAGCCGCTGGCCATCGCGGCGTCGTCGCGCCCCTCCATCGACATCTCGCAGATCGAAGGACAGGTCCGCGAATCCTCCATCCGCAAGGTCGGCGAGGTCGTCAACTCGCATCCCGAGGAAGCGCTCGCGATCATCCGCACCTGGCTCCACGAACCGGCTTAGGAACCCATGGCACCCCGCAGCAAATCCGGCACCAAGGACGACATCCGCCAGCTGACCGGCGCCGAGCGCTCGGCCATCATCATGCTGTCGCTGGGCGAGGAGCATTCCTCCCGGCTGTGGCAGCTGATGGACGAGGACGAGGTCAAGGAAGTGTCCCAGGTGATGTCCACGCTGGGCACGGTGAGTTCCTCTCTCGTCGAGAAGCTCCTGGTCGATTTCGTGTCGCAGATGTCGGGCACCGGCTCGCTGATGGGCTCCTACGAATCCACCGAGCGCCTGCTGTCGCGCATGATGCCGGAGGACAAGGTCGTCCAGATCATGGAGGAGATCCGCGGTCCCGCCGGCCGCACCATGTGGGACAAGCTCGCCAATGTGAACGAGACCGTGCTGGCGAACTACCTGAAGAACGAATATCCGCAGACCGTGTCGGTGGTGCTCTCCAAGATCAAGCCGGAGCACGCCGCGCGCGTGCTGGCCGCGCTGCCGGAAGAATTCGCGCTCGAAGTCGTGCAGCGCATGCTGCGCATGGAATCGGTGCCCAAGGAGATCCTCGACAAGGTCGAGCAGACCCTGCGCGTCGAGTTCATGTCCAACCTCGCCCGCACCGCCAAGCGCGACGCGCACGAGCACATGGCGGAGATCTTCAACAATTTCGACCGCCAGACCGAAAGCCGCTTCGTCACCGCGCTGGAGGAGCGCTCCCGCGATTCGGCCGAGCGCATCAAGGCGCTGATGTTCACCTTCGAGGATTTGGGCAAGCTCGATCCCGGCTCGATCCAGACGCTGCTGCGCCATGTCGAGAAGGACAAGCTGGGGCTCGCGCTCAAGGGCTCGACCGACACGCTGCGCGACGTGTTCTTCTCCAACATGAGCGAGCGCGCCGGCAAGATCCTGCGCGAGGACATGGAGGCGATGGGCCCGGTGCGCCTGAAGGACGTCGATGAGGCGCAGATGCGCATGGTCAACGTCGCCAAGGACCTCGCCAACAAGGGCGAGATCATGATCGCCAACGGCAACGCCGAAGACGAGCTGGTGTATTGATGACCACGTCCGCCAAATACACCTTCGACATCGAGTTCCGCCCCGAGGGCGACCTGCTCTCGAACGCCGCGCGCGCGCGGCAGAAGCGGGCCTACACCATGGACGAGATCGACCAGCTTTCGGCCAAGGCACGCGATCAGGGCATGAAGGCCGGCCAGGTGCGCGCCGTCGAGGCCCAGACCCAGGAGATCGCCAAGCTGGTCGATGTGTTGCGCAACGTCGCGATACGCGCCGGCGAGGCGAACGACGCCGTGCGCGAGGAAGCCGCGCTGATCGCCCTCGCCGCCGCCAGAAAGCTTGCCGGATGCGCGGTCGAGGCGCTGCCCACACCCGATGTCGAGGACGTGCTGCGCCATGCCTTGCACCAGGCGCTGGGCGAGCCGCGCATCGTGCTGCATGCCAGCCCCAAGGTCGCCGAGCTGCTGAAGCCGCGGCTGGCCGAAATCGCGCATGAGGAAGGCTTCGAGGGCCGCGTCGTCGTCATCGGCGAAGCGGCGCTGGGCGCCGCCGATTGCCGCATCGAATGGCGCGGCGGCGGCGCGGAACGCTCGGCCGGGCAAATCGAAGCCGCGATCGCCGAACTGATCGCGCGGCGCTTCTCGCATTCATCTCAGTCGGAGGAATAGACCATGGCAGCCAGCGACAATGTCGATCTGCCCGATCTGGGGCATGACGAACCGGGCGCGGGCGCGGCCCTGCTGACGAACTTCGCGTCGCAGGAAGCCGACATCAAGCGCACCGCGCAGGATCTGGAAGCGGTGTTCGACGTGCCGGTGACGGTGTCGGCCGTGCTCGGAAAGTCGTCGATGGAGGTCAGCCAGCTCCTGAAGCTCGGCAAGGGCACCGTCGTCGAGCTCGACCGCAAGGTCGGCGAGGCCATCGACATCTACGTCAACGACCGCCTCGTCGCGCGCGGCGAGGTCGTGCTGGTCGAGGACCGGCTGGGCGTGACCATGACGGAAATCATCAAGGCCGGTCAGTCGTAAAGCGGCAGAAGGAAGAGCGTCATGAGACTTCTCATCGTCGGACAGCTGCAGGGCCAGCTCACCGCCGCCACCAAGATCGCGATGGACCGCGGCGCCAAGGTGACGCATGCCATCGACATCGAGCAGGCGCTCGCCAGCCTGCGCGGCGGCAAGGGCGCCGATCTGGTACTCTGCGACGTCAAATGCGACATCGGCCAGCTGGTGCGCGGGCTCTCCACCGAGCGCATCTGCACGCCGGTGGTCGCCTGCGGCATCGGCACGGATGCGAGGAGCGCCGTCGATGCGATCCGCGCCGGCGCCAAGGAATACCTGCCGCTGCCGCCCGATCCCGAGCTGATCGCCGCCGTGCTCGCCGCCGTGGCCGACGAGAGCCACCAGATGATCTTCGAGGATCCCGCGATGGAAGCGGTGATCAGCCTCGCCGACCAGGTCGCGCCGTCCGAAGCCTCGATCCTCATCACCGGCGAAAGCGGCACCGGCAAGGAGGTGATGGCGCGTTATATCCATCGCAAGTCGCAGCGCGCCGACAAGGCCTTCATTTCCGTCAACTGCGCCGCGATCCCGGAGAACCTGCTCGAAAGCGAATTGTTCGGCCATGAGAAGGGCGCCTTCACCGGCGCGATCGCGCGGCGCATCGGCAAGTTCGAGGAGGCCAATGGCGGCACGCTGCTGCTGGACGAAATCAGCGAGATGGAGGCGCGGCTGCAGGCCAAGCTGCTGCGCGCGATCCAGGAGCGCGAAATCGACCGCGTCGGCGGCACCAAGCCGGTCAAGGTCGACATCCGCATCATCGCGACCTCGAACCGCGACCTCGCCGACGCGGTCAAGCACGGGCTGTTCCGCGAGGACCTGCTCTATCGCCTCAATGTGGTGAACCTGCGCCTGCCGGCCTTGCGCGAGCGGCCGCGGGACATCCAGGCGCTGGCGCGGCACTTCGCGCAGAAATACGCGACCGCGAACGGGGTGCCCTATCGCGCCATCGCGCCGCTGACCGAACGGCTGCTGGCCGGCCATCCCTGGCGCGGCAACGTGCGCGAGCTCGAAAACACGATGCATCGCGCCGTGCTGCTGGCGAGCGGGCCGGACATCCAGCCCGAGGCGATCCGCCTGCCCGACGGCACGCAGGTCTCCCAGGGCCGTCCCGGCGACCTGCCGGCGCCGGTGCAGGCGGCGGTGAACAACGCGGTCGCGGTGACGCGCGGCCTGGTTGGCCGCACCGTCGCCGATGTCGAGCGCGACCTGATCCTGGACACGCTGGACCACTGCCTGGGCAACCGCACCCATGCGGCGAACATCCTGGGGATCTCGATCCGCACCCTGCGCAACAAGCTGCGCGAATATTCGCAGGCCGGCCTGGCGATCCCCAACCACGGCGAACAGCGCGCGGCGAACGGATGATGAGCACCATTGTCATCCCCGGCGAGCACCGCGTAGCGGCGCGCGGGAAGGGGCCCCAGGCGCCGGTCATCGTGATGGTGTTTCCGACCTGGGTCCCCTTCCCCTCGCATTGCTGTCGCAATGCTCGGCCGGGGATGACAATTTGGATGACGGCAAACACCCATGGCTGATGTATCCGCCGCGCCCGCCGCGCCCGCCGCCGCTGGTTTCCATGTCAGCTTCGGCCAGATCGCGGGAATCCTGAAGCGCTCGGACCTGGCGCTTGCCATCGGCATCATGGTCATCCTCGTCGTGCTGCTGCTGCCGCTGCCGCCGTGGCTGCTGGACATCGCATTGGCGCTGTCGCTTTCGTTCTCGATCCTGATCCTGATGACGGCGGTGTTCATCAAGAAGCCGCTGGAGTTCAGCTCCTTCCCCACCATCCTGCTGATCACCACCATGATGCGGCTGGCGCTCAACCTCGCCTCGACGCGGCTGATCCTGGGGCACGGCAACGAGGGCACGGCCGCCTCCGGCTATGTCATCCAGGCCTTCGGCAAGCTGATCATGGGCGGCAATTTCGTGATCGGCCTGATCGTGTTCGCGATCCTGGTGATCGTGAACTTCGTCGTCATCACCAAGGGCTCGGGCCGCATCGCCGAAGTCGCGGCGCGCTTCTCGTTGGACGCGATGCCCGGCAAGCAGATGGCGGTGGACGCCGATCTTTCCGCCGGCCTGATCGACGAGAAGGAGGCCAAGCGCCGGCGCAGGGAACTGGAGTCGGAATCGAACTTTTTCGGCGCCATGGACGGCGCCAGCAAATTCGTGCGCGGCGACGCCATTGCCGGATTGATGATCGTCGCGATCAACGTGATCGGCGGCATCATCATCGGCGTGGCGCAGCACGGCGTCAGCTTCGCCGATGCCTCGCAGACCTATACGCTGCTGACCGTCGGCGACGGCCTGGTCAGCCAGATGCCGGCCCTGATCGTCTCCACCGCCGCGGGCCTGATGGTCTCGAAAGCCGGCGTCGAGGGCGCCACCGACAAGGCGCTGATCAACCAGCTCTCCTTCTATCCCCAGGCGCTCGGCATGGCCGCCGCCGTGATGGGCATCATCGGCGTCCTGCCCGGCATGCCGACGCTGGTGTTCGCGGGCCTCGCGGCCGGCGCCGGCGGCCTCGCCTATGTCGCCTATAAAAAGAAGGACGCCATCGCCGCCGTCGAGCGCGCCGAGGAGGAAAAGACCAAGACCGCCGAGACCTCCAAGGAGGAGCCGATCTCCACCGCCCTGGCGCTCGACCTTCTGCGCGTCGAGCTGGGCTATGGGCTGCTGCCGCTGATCAACGACGTCAAGGGCCACCGCATCACCGACCAGATCAAGGCGCTGCGCCGCCAGCTCGCCACCGAGATGGGCTTCGTGATGCCGGCGGTGCGCATCCTGGACAACATGCAGCTCGGCGCCAACGAATACCGCATCCGCGTCAAGGAGGTGGATTCGGGCCGCGGCGATCTCTATCCCGGCAGCCTTCTGGTGATGGATCCCAGGGGTCTGCCGATCGATCTTCCCGGCACGCACACCACCGAGCCCGCCTTCGGCCTGCCCGCGACCTGGGTCAACGCCGCGCTGCGCGAGGAAGCGAGCTTCAAGGGGCTGACCGCGGTCGATCCCGGCACGGTCCTCACCACGCATCTGACCGAGGTGCTCAAGGCGCATATGGCGGGGCTGATCTCCTATGCGGAGACCAAGAAGCTGCTCGACGATTTGCCGCCCGAGAACAAGAAGCTGGTGGACGAGCTGATCCCATCGCAGATCTCGGTGACCGGCGTGCAGCGCGTCCTGCAGACCCTGCTCGGCGAGCGCGTGTCGATCCGCGATCTGCCGGCGATCCTGGAAGGCATCGCGGAGGCCGTCGGCCACACCAAGAACACGATGTACATCACCGAGCATGTCCGCGCCCGATTGGCGCGCCAGCTGTGCCACGCCAATCTGGCGCCCGCCGGCTATCTGCCCTTGATCGCGCTGTCGCCCGCCTGGGAGCAGGCCTTCGCGGAATCGATCGTGGGGCAAGGCGAGGACCGCCAGCTCGCCATGGCGCCGTCGCAGCTTCAGGCCTTCATCCAGTCGGTGCGCGACCGCTTCGACGAGGCGTCCAACAAGGGCGAGATGCCGGTGCTGCTGACCAGCCCGCAGATCCGCCCCTTCGTGCGCTCCATCGTCGAGCGCTTCCGCTCGCAGACCGTGGTGATGAGCCAGAGCGAGATCCACGCATCGGTCAAGCTGCGCACGATGGGGCAGGTGTGATGACGCACGCGAGCGAAGCACAAGCCATTTTCCTCTCCCGCCTGCGGGAGAGGACGCAAAATCCTGGACTTGGCGAAGCCAAGTGCCTGGATTTTGCCGGTGAGGGGACCGCGCATGCGGCGGGCCCTCACCCGCTCGCTGCGCTCGCGACCTCTCCCGCAAGCGGGAGAGGTTAAGACCATGCAGCTGCGCACCTATCTCGCCAAGGACATGAAGGAAGCGCTCGCCACCGTGCGGGCGCAGATGGGTCCCGACGCGGTTATCATCGCGTCCGAAAAGGCCAAGAGCGGCGGCGTCATGGTGCGCGCGGCGCTCGACCGGCTTGAAGACGATGCGGCCGGTGTCGATCCGGCGGCGGACGCGATGCAGGACGCGACGGTGGCAGACTTCGATACGCATTATCGCGACGGCCTGCTGCGCCGGCTGCGCGGCGATGCCGCCAAGAGCCGGCCGAGCTTTGACCGCGGCGCCCTGCTGGCGGCGCTGAACCGCCACCGCCTGCCCGACAGCCTCGCCCATGGCCTGGCCGAGACCGCCGCCAAGGCGCAGCTCACCGACATGACGCTGGCGCTCGCCTTCGCGCTCGACAAGCGTTTCAGGCCCTTTCCGCTGGACGTCGCAACGGCCGGCGCGTTGCTGCTGGTCGGCCCCAATGGCGCGGGCAAGACAGCGGTCGCCGCCAAGATCGCGGCGCATGCCCGGCTGGCGGGACGGCGCACGACCCTGGTCGCCGCCGATTCCGCCGGCGCCGGCGCGGTGGCGCGGCTGGAGACCTTCGCCAGGCATCTGGATTGCGCCGTGACCACGTCGGATTCGGCGGCGCAGCTGAGCACCCTGATAACGGAATGCGTGTCCAAAAGGACCTTCGTGATCGTCGATACCGCCGGCTTCGATCCGCGCGACGCCAAGGCGCGCACCGCTTTCGCGGCGCCGACGCAGATCGCAAAGCTGGAAGCGGTCGGAGTCGTCTCGGCGCTGAGCGACGCCGAGGAACTGGCCGAGATCGCCGAGGCGCTGGGCAGCCTGGGCGCGCGGCGCCTGATCGTCACCGGCCAGGACCTGACGCGGCGCGCCGGCGCGCTGATCGCGGCGGCGACCGCATCGATCCCGCTGGCCCACATCACCCGCTCGCCCTTCGTCGCCGGCGGCTTGGAACAGCCCAGCTCGCTGTCGCTGGCGCGGCTGCTGCTCGACGAACACCGGAGCGCGCAATGACCCGTCTCACCGCCATCGGCTCGGGCAAGGGCGGCACCGGCAAGACGCTGATCGCCGTCAGCCTGGCGCACGCCTTCGCGCATGACGGCGAGCGCGTGCTTCTGTGCGATGCCGATCTGGGCCTGTCCAATGCCGGCGTGCATCTGGGCGTCAGCGAGACCGGCGACCTGCTGGGCATGCTGGTCGGCGACAAGCCGCTGGAGAAAGCCGTGGTGCGGATCGAAAGCGGCCGCGCCGGCTTCGACCTTCTGGCGGCACCGTCGGGATGCGGGGCGCTGGCCAATGCCGACGACGCGCAGCTCGCGCGGCTGATCGGCGCCCTGGAGGCGGCGCGGCATTATGATCGGGTGATCATCGATCTGGGCGCCGGCGTCGACAACAAGGTGCTCGACATCGCGGCGCGCGCCGACGACGTCCTGCTGGTGGTGACGCCAGACCCCGCCTCGCTCACCGACGCCTACGCCTTCGCAAAACTTTTGCTGCGCCGCACTGCGAGCCGCGCGCCGCAGATTCTGGTCAACATGGCGCTGAATGCGACGGAAGGGCGACGGATCGCCGACGCCTTGATGACATCGGCGCGCAGCTTCCTGCGGAGCACGCCGGACTATCTGGGATTCATCCCCTGCGATCCGCGCGTGCCAGATGCGGTGCGGCGGCAGAGCCCGCTTCTGACGCTGTTTCCACAGGCGCCGGCAGCGACGGCGATCGCGGGAATCGCGCGGCGGCTGCAGAGCGCTTCGCCGTCGCCGCAGACCGCGTCGGGCCTGCGTTAACCCTACAATCGCATCGCATCGAAAATTCGACTGCCTGAATTCGCGGCAGGTCGGAACTGGTGTATGATGTCTTAATGAGCGGCAGCGGACGCAAGATTCGCGACCGCGCGGGACGCTTTTTTCACTCGGGGGTCACATGCCTTTCATCATGGATATCTGGCACGCCATTCACGACATCATCTTCCTGGCGGATTGGAAGACGCTGGCGGTCATGGCGGTGATCGCGCTCGCCGCGGGCTACACGATGCAGAATCTGGGCTCAGTGGTCACCGCGACGGTGATCGCGCTCGTCGCCTTCGCGCTGATCCAATATGCGCTCGCGATCACGGTGGGCAAGCAGAACCCCTCGGCTTTTGCGACGGTGGATTGGAAGGCGTTCCAGGACCTGCACATGCTGACCCTGCTGGCCTATGCGCTGATTTTCGCGGTGGTGATCGGCGCGGCGCATACGGCGCGCTCCCTCATCCTCGGCCGATAGACGCCGGCGCCGGCATGGACGCCGCGCGGCGAAGCCGCTAGCTTCGCCGCATGATGATCTATGTCGTCCTCGGCATCGCCGCCCTGATCGTGCTGTGGGCGATCCTGACCTATAACGGCCTGGTCGCGCGCCGCGCCATGGTGGCGGAGGGCTGGAGCGGAATCGACGCCCAGCTCAAGCGCCGCGCCGATCTGATCCCCAACCTGGTCGAGACGGTGAAGGGCTATGCCAGCCACGAGCGCACCACCTTCGACGAATTGGCGCGGCTGCGCAGCGCCGGCGGCAGCCAGGATCCGGCGCAGCGCGCCGCGGCGGAACAGGCGATCACGGCGGCCATCGGCAAGGTCATGGCGGTGGCCGAGGCCTATCCGGAGCTGAAGGCTTCGGCGAACTTCCAGTCGCTGCAGAAGGACCTCGGCGATACCGAGGACCAGATCCAGCTGTCGCGCCGCTATTACAACGGCGCGGTGCGCAACCTGAACGTCAGCGTGCAGCAATTCCCGTCGAACCTGATCGCGAACGCCACCGGCTTCGCGGCGGCGCCGTTCTTCCAGCTCGACAACGCCGCCGACCGCAACGCGCCGAAAGTCTCGTTCGGGTGATGTTGCGCGGCGTTCTCGCGCTGCTCATCGCGCTTGCCGCGCTTCCCGCTTGCGCGCAGGCGCAAAGCCTGGACAGCCAGCCGCGGGCCGCGCCGTCCGGTGCGCCCGCCAGCATCGACACCACCGAGCGCATCACCGATTTCGACAGCGATATCGCGGTGGCGCGCAACGGCGCGCTGACGGTGACCGAGACCATCGCCGTCTATGTCACCGGGGAGCAGATCCGGCACGGCATCTATCGCGATTTCCCCACGCGCTACACCGACAAGAACGGGTTGCGGGTGCGGGTGCGCTTCGACGTCGTGTCGGTGACGCGGGACGGACATGACGAGCCTTACGACACCGAGGGAATCGACAACGGCGTCCGGGTGAAGATCGGCGACAAGGACACGCTGGTCGATCAGGGGCCGCACAGCTATGTGCTGACCTATGTCACCGCCCGCCAGATCGGCTTCTTCGCGACGTTCGACGAGCTTTATTGGAACGTCACCGGCAATGGCTGGATCTTCCCGATCGACAAGGCCGCCGCGACCATCCATCTGCCCAAGGGCGCCGCGATCCGGCGATGGTCCGACTATACCGGACGGCAGGGCGAGAGCGGACAGGACGCGACCGCCGATCAGCTCTCGGGCGACACGATCCGGTTCGTGACCTCGCGGCAGCTGCAGCCCGGCGAAGGGCTGACCGTCGCGGTCGATTTCGCCAAGGGCGCGATCGCGCCGCCTTCGGCCGACGAATTGCGGCGCAACTTCATCGCCGACAATGCCAGCGCCATCGTCGCCCTGCTGGGCATGGCGTTGCTGTTCGTCTTCTATTTCGCCGCCTGGTGGCAATACGGCCGCGATCCCAAGCGCGGCACCGTCATCCCGCTATTCGCCCCGCCGGCCGGGCTGTCGCCCGAAGCGGTGCGCTACATCCACAAGATGTCCTATGACCGCAAGGCGTTCGCCGCCGCCCTGATCAACATGGCGGTGAAGGGCTTCCTCAAGATCTCGCAGGAGGATCGCGTCTATACGCTGACGCGCACCGGCCTCGGCGAGGCAGAGGCGGGCCTGTCGGCCAGCGAGACCGCGATGGCGCAGACCCTGTTCGATGCCCCGACCGGTTCCATCGAACTCAAGCAGGACAATCACAGCGACATCCAGCGCGCCATCTCCAATCTCAAGACGGCGCTGAAGGCCGAGTGCGACCGGCACTATTTCGTCACCAATAGCGGCTGGTTCTGGGCCGGCGTCGTCATCCTGGCGTTGACCGGCGTCGCCGCGGCGCTGCTGAGCGACGACGCCGGACCGGCATCGTTCATCCTGATCTGGCTGTCGGGCTGGTCGGCCGGCACGGCCTTCCTGCTGCACCAGGCCTACAACAACTGGGTCGATGCCCTGTTCGGACCCGGCTCGCGCATCCTCAACGTCTTCGGCGCGATCGTGTCGAGCCTGTTCGCGCTCCCGTTCCTGGGCGGATTGTTCTTCGGCTTCTATCTGTTCGGCCAGTCGATGTCGGTGCTGGCGTCGGGCGCGCTCGTCCTGGGCGGCGTGCTCGCTTATGTCTTCTATCACCTGCTCAAGGCGCCGACCGCGTCGGGCGCGCCGATCCTGGACCAGATCGACGGCTTCAAGCTCTTCCTCGTCACCGCCGAGAAGGACCGGCTGGAGATGCTGAACCCGCCGCAGGTGACGCCGCAGGTGTTCGAGAAATTCCTGCCCTATGCCATCGCGCTCGATTGCGAGAACCAGTGGAGCAGGAAATTCGCGGCCGAGGCCGAGGCCGCCGGACAGGCCGCCGACCAAAGCTATGGCTACCTGCCCGCCTGGTATATCGGGAGCAATTTCGCAGACCTCGGCACCGCCGGTTTCGCATCGTCCATCGGCTCGGCGATCGGCAGCGCCGCGGCCTCGGCGTCGGTCGCGCCGGGATCGAGTTCCGGCGGCGGCG
>DASWOE010000428.1:0-11526 GCA_036398875.1 Rhizomicrobium sp. | reverse complement strand
CCAGCCGCTGTTGCCCACGGACCTGATGCGGCTTGGGCTTTTCCTGGGTCTATTCACGGCGGCGCTCGCGGCCCTGCCGTTCATGCTTTGCCTTTTGCGCAAAGGTTCGCGCGAACAAAGGCTCGTCATGCTGGTTTCGCTGGTGGGACTTGTGCTGTTCGGAGGTCTGGCCCTCGCGCAAATGCGTTGGGCTGCGGAGGCGCAGGCGATGATCCTGTTGCCGTGGACATGCACCGCCTTGCGCATCATGCGCAGCAGTATCGCCCTGCGGTTCGGCACGCGGCGCATTCCCGTTCGCAGCCTCATTCTGATCGCGATACTCGTCCTGCCGATCGTGGCGGTCATCCTCGCGCGGCTGGCCGGCGCGCAGCCCGTCGATGCCGCGGCCGTCGGCCGGTCATGTGCCTGGGATCGGGCCTCGCAAGTGCTGAAGCCCTATGGGGGCGCCGGGAATCCGATCGTTCTGGCGCCGGTTTGGTACGGGCCGGAAATTCTCTGGCGAACCACTTTCAGGGTCGTGGGCGTGCCTTATGAAATTCCGTCCGCGCTCGGCGCCACCCAGGATTTCTTTCGGGACGAAATGGCGGCCAAACGCGTGGCCGCAGCCCGGCATGTCGATTTCGTCCTGATTTGCGATTCGGACGGCGGCGGTCCGTTTGGGAACGGCCTGGCGCGGGGCCGGCATCCGGGCTGGCTGGAGCCTTTGCCGGCGGACGCCGCCAGCCCCGGCTTTCTGCTGTATCGGGTGGCTCTGGGTCCCCCGCATCGGTAGGCAGAGACGGCGCGCGCGGGTCGAGGCCGGTCGCGACAGGCAGGAAAGCGGTTGCTCACCACCCCGAAAGGGGGTGGTGAGGCCTGAAGCCAAATCCTCGTGGAAGGCGGGATGCCGACCTCTCCGGTCTTACGGCGAGGTCTCGCCGACGCCGCCGTCCAGGCTCATGCCGCCGACTTCGGTGGATTCCGTGGCCGCTTCCGAACTGCGGGTCTCGCTGACGCAGACCTGGGCGCGGAAGGTGAAGAAGAAGTCGCCCGTGCCCCAGCGGCGCAGATTGGTGCGCTCGGTGCAGTCCGGAACCGGGATCGCCGGCGCGCACTTCACCATGCCGTCCTTGAAGTGACGCAGCGCCTCGTGCGCGCCGCACTCCAGAACCTGGCCGTGCTCATAGGTGCCCGCCATGCCCTGGTCGGATTGCAGCACGTCGCCGATGACGACCTTGAGGTGCGAGCCGGGAATGCAGCGGGCGATCTCGCCCTCGAAGCCCGAGTCGATCCAGGTGTCGCCGATCATGTGCGAGGCGGCGTATTCGCGCCCTTCGAACGACACGCAGACCGCGTGGATCGACTTGACGACATTGGCCTCCTGCATGTGGCAGGCGCCGCCGCCATGCACGGCGGCGATCGCGATGGCGCCGCCGCCGCCGTGGTTGTTGTAGTTGATGATCTGGTAGCTGCCGGCATAGACGATGGTCTGCGCCGCCGCGCCCGCCTGGGCCGACGATGCCGCGGTGGCGAAGGCGGAGGCTTCCGCCGACGAGAACGCGTTGACCTTGTTGATCACGATGTTCTTGTTGATGATGACGTTCTTGTTGATGTTGATGTTCTTGTCGATCACCACCGGCTTGAAAATGTTGATGTTCTTGTTGATGTTCACCGGCTTGTAGATGTTGATCGTGCTGGGCGGCTTGTGGCCGCCCATGTCCGGGCAATCGGGCGTGGAATGTCCGCCGCCATAGCCGCCGCCCATATTGCCGGCGACGGCCGGCGACAGCGGCGCGAGCAACAGGGCGACGCTCCCGAGCGCGGCGATGAGGCTGTTGGTCTGGCGCGGCATGGTGTGCTCCTTCGGTCCCACTAAACTGGCCTCGGTCGATCGGCGATTCGCCTGAAAATCGGACAAAGCCTGAATGTCGGAGCCCTCCGCTTCACGAAATGTGCCAGTGCGGCGTCGGCGCCCGGTGCCGGAGGCGCTCCGATTTGGCACACCCGGCACGGTCATCCTCGCGAGGATCGGGCCATGATCCCGCTGTCGGACGAGAACCCGGCCAGGCTCGCGCCCGTCGTCACCGTCGCGATCATCGTGGCTTGCCTGCTGGCGTTCTTCTGGGAGCTAGCGCTGGGCTCGCGTACCGACGAGGCGCTGACCGCCTTCGGCTTCACGCCGAACACCTTTGCCCATCCGGACGGTGCGCAGCATGTGGCGCTGGGCCTGCCGGCATGGGCGACGATCCTGACCTCGATGTTCCTGCACGCCGGCTGGCTGCATATCGGCGGCAACATGCTCTATCTCTGGATTTTCGGGAACAACGTCGAAGACGCCATGGGGCATGTGAAATTCGCCGTGTTTTACGTCGTCTGCGGCGTCGCCGCGGCGCTGACTTTGGTGGCGATGGACCCGACCTCGCACACGCCCGTGGTCGGCGCCTCGGGCGCGATTTCCGGCGTCCTCGCCGCTTACATGCTGCTCTATCCGCGCGCCCGCGTGCATACGCTGCTGACGCTGGGCATCATCCTGTATCCATTGTGGATCCGCGCCGTGTGGGTGATCGGCTTCTGGTTCGCGCTGCAGCTCGTCACCGCCGCGCTGACGCCGCCGTCGGAGCCGGGCGTCGCCTGGTGGGCGCATGTCGGCGGCTTCGCGGCGGGCCTCGTTCTCACGCCGCTGCTCAAATCGCGCGACGTGCCCTATTTCGGGCCCTATGACCGCCGCGGCCCGTGGGGCGCCTAGAAGTTCCGGCCGCTGGCACGGCTTTCGCTGACCGCATTGTCCAACAGCAAACCGGCGTTCCGAAACGGGAACGCTCTCAAGCGATGGGACGGTCGGGGACATGAAGCACAAGAACAGCCATCTGCTGGTGGGTTACTGGAGCCGCATTCGCCGCGGCCGCGCCGTGCCCGATCAGACCGACATCGATCCGCGCGCCCTCAAGCGCATGCTGTCCCAGGTCTTCATCCTCGACGTCGAGAATCCGCAGCGCCCGATCTACCGCCTCGCCGGCACCTCGCTGTGCGAGCGTTTCGGCTTCGAACTCAAGGGCACCGGCTTTCTCAGCCATTGGGAAGCGCAGTCCTCGGTCGCGCTCGCCTCCCTGCTGCGCCAGGCGCTCAAGCTGAGGCAGCCGGTCTGCCTGCACTCCATCGGCTCCAATTCCGACTGCGGCATGGTCGAGATCGAGACCGTGCTCGCGCCCGTCAGCTTCAACGGCGACGAGCCGACCCGCTTCATCGGCATGATCCAGATCCTCGGCGACCAGGCCGCGCTCGGCGGCAAGCCGATCGCCTTCCAGCGTCTCGCCGGCTCGCAGCTGATCCGCGAGGACGATCCTTTGCCGTCTTACGACAACCTGCCGCCGCCGCCGCCGCCGCCGAACGGCTTGCCGTCGCTGCGCAACCATCCGCGCGCGCCGCATCTGCGCCTTGTCGTCTCGCAAAGCCGTCCCGCGACGGTCCACTTCGCCGATCAGGCGGCGCTCGACATCATCAAGGCGCTGGATGCGGGTCTGGGGCGTCTGGAGCCGGCCTAGGCGCCGCGCCTCACGCCGCCACGGCCATGCGCCGGCGCAGGATCGCGCGCACATGGAGGCGGATCGCGAGATACTGGATCGCGAACAGCACCCAGGGCGCGGCCGGCGAGACGACGCCCAGGAACCATTCCCACGCCACCTGGCCCATCTCGAACCCGACATAGAGGTTCGCGACGGCAAGGCCGAACATCATCACCGGCCACATCGCGCTGTAGAAGGTGAGCTCGCCCACCGACAGCGTGTCGGTGACGATCTTGGGCAGATAGCGGCTCATCCAATTGGGCTTCAGCATCGCCGCCCCGACCGCCAGATGGGCGATGGTGAATTTCACCATCACGAAGCGCGGATCGTGGAAATAGAGCGTCAGCGTGCCGAACACGACGACCAGCGCCAGGCTCGTCCACTGCATCAGCGCGATTTCCTTGCCGCGCAGCGTCTGGATCGCGACCTGGGCGATGCCGACCGCGATGCCGACGCCGGTGGCGATATAGACGTCGCCGGTGACGGCGATCAGGATCGCGAAGAAGATCGTCGAGGCGAGGTCGGCGACCAGCGGCTTCAAGGCCTGGAAAAGGTTCTGCATGGGCTACTCCGGTGCGGAATCGAGGATGTCGCGCAGATAGGCGACGTGATCGGCGAAGGCGCGGCGGCCGGCCGCCGTCGCCCGGATTCGGGTCTGCGGCCGCTTGCCGTCCATCCGTTTTTCGACCGCGATGTAGCCGGCCTTGGACAGCGTCTCGATATGGGCGCCGAGATTGCCGTCCGTGGCCTGCAGGATCGCCTTCAGCCTGGCGAAATCGAGGCCGTCATGGCGCGACAGCACGTTCAGCGACGACATGATCTTCAGCCGCATGGACTGGTGGATGACTTCATCGACCATCTCAGCGCCTCAACCAAAACCCGCCGAGGATCAGCGCGCCGCCGCAAGTGACGGCGAGCCACAGGTCGAACCATGGCCCCGTCCAGACATAGCCGGCCATGGTCAGGGCGAAGACCGCGGCCGCGGCGATCGACAGCGCCCGTCCGGCCCACAATCCGAAGACGAAAAGCAGCGCGCCGCACAGCGTCGGCCAGAACGCCGCCTGCTCGCGGCCGCCGAAATGGGCGAGGCGGATCCACAGCGTGCCGAAACCGATCAGGACGATCACGCCGATCAGCGGGCGCAGGAAGACGAAGCGCCGCCCCGCTTCGCTGCAGCGCGCCGCGCGATAGGTGATGATCGCGGTGCCGGCGACCCCGATCGCGTCCAATATCCACCAGAACGCGCCCATATGCGGCCACAGGGTCGCGCCGAAGCCATAGCCCAGCGCCCACAGCACCCCCCACAGGATCAGATAGTCGCCGGCCCGCACATAGATGAGCGCCGCGCGCGTGCGCCTCTCGACGCCGGCGACGCCCTTCAGAAGGGCGTCGGCTTCGCTGCGAGCGACGGGATCGGAATCCGGCATGTGCAAGGCCACTCACTCTGTATCGCAGAGTTATATAGGCTCTGCGATACAGAGTTCAAGCCGCGCGGTCGCCCTCCGTCGCGGCCTGCGCCACGCTGCGCGCCGCGTTCCCCGCCAAGCGGTGGGAGGAACAGGCTACGGTTTCGGCGGGTTGGCCGGATTGACCGCCTGCTGGTCGGCGGCGGACGGGTTCTGCGTCACCGGATTGTCGACCGGATCGCTGTGCAGGATGGTGCGGTTGAGCTGGGCGCCGGTCTCCTGCCCCTGGAGATAGGGAAGCTCGTACTTCTCCACCTTGTCCCGATAGGCCTCGAAATCGGCCTCGTCCTGGGGCAGGCGCTTGTCGCAACGGTCGGCGGCCAGGTGCTGCGTCTCCTGGCACCACAGGTCGAAATTGATGGTCTGGACGCGGTAGCGCTCGGACTGCGCGCCGGCCGGCGCGACCAAGGGCGCCAGGGCGGCGGCGAGGATGAAAAAGCGTTTCATTCCGGTCATGAGACTACTCCTGCCGACAACGGCGCAAAAGCGCGTCGGTGGCCTCGATGTGAAGATAGTCTGCAGATGTGTCCGAATTGTCCGATCGCAAGCGCGCCATCGTGCCTGTTGGACATGACGGCCTTGCGCGATTGTCGGCCGGGCGGCGGCCTCTATTGCGCGGCGGCGGCGCGGTCTTCGGCCACGGCGACGTTTTGCGGCGGCAGCGGCGGGCGGCCCAGGATCAGGTCGGACGCCTTTTCCGCGATCATGATGGTGGGCGCGTTGGTGTTGCCGCTCACCAGCGTCGGCATGACCGAGGCATCGACCACGCGCAGGCCTTCCACGCCGTAAACCTTAAGCGCGGCATCGACCACGCTCTCCGAATCCTTGCCCATCTTGGCGCTGCCGACCGGGTGATAGATGGTCTCGGCGGTCTTGCGGATCCACGCATCGATCTGCTCGTCGGTCCGCACATGCGCGCCCGGCCACAATTCCGGACCGCGATAGGGATCGAAGGCCTGCTGGGCGAAGATGTCGCGCGCGATCTTGGTGCCCTCGCGCATGGCGCGGCGGTCCTCCTCGGCCTCCAGGTAGTTGGGCTGGATGATGGGCGCCGCCAGCGGATCGGACGACCGGAGGGAGATATAGCCGCGGCTCTGCGGGCGCAGCTGGCAGACATGCGCCATGAAGCCGTGGCGGTCGGCCTTCTTGCGGGTGTGGTCCGTCATCAGCGCGGCGATGAAATGATATTGCAGGTCGGGATGTTCCAGGTCCGGCCGGCTTTTCAGGAAGGCGCCGCTTTCCAAGCCCTGGCCGGTCGCGAGACCCTTCTTGAACAGCATATAGGTCAGGCCGGTCTTGAGCGCGTTGAGCGGATTGGCCTGGCTGTACAGCGTGATCGGCTGGCTCGATTCGTACTGAATCGAGGCGTCGAGATGGTCCTGCAGGTTCCTGCCCACGCCCGTCAGGTCGGCGACCACCGGGATGTCGAAGCGCTTCAGCAGCGCCGGATCGCCGATCCCCGACAGCAGCAGCGTCTGCGGCGAGTTCACCGCGCCGCCGCTCAGCAGGCATTCGCGCGTCGCCGTCACGCGCACCGGCTGCCTGTTCTGGATGAACTCGACGCCGGTGACGCGGTTGGCGTCGAACAGGATGCGGCTGACATGGGCATGGCTCTCGATCGTCAGATTCTTGCGGCCCAGGATCGGCGTCAGATAGGCCTTGGCCGCGCTCCACCGCGCGCCCTGGTGAATGGTGAATTGATAGGGCCCGAAGCCTTCCTGGCTGTGGCCGTTGAAATCGGGCGTGCGCGCAAACCCGGCTTCGGCGCCGGCCTCGACGAAGGCGCGGAACAAGGGATTGGTCGAGCGGCCATTGGAGACCTTCAGCGGCCCGTCATCGCCGTGGAAATCGTCGCCGCCGTTCTCGTTGGCCTCGGCGCGCTTGAAATAGGGCAGCACGTCGGCGAAGGACCAGCCTTCCAGCCCCATCTGGCGCCAGGAATCGTAGTCGCGGGCATGGCCGCGGACATAGATCATGCCGTTGATCGAGGACGAGCCGCCCCAGCCTCGCCCGCGCGGCCAATACAGGCTGCGGCCGTTCAGGTGCTGCTGGCCCTCGGTCTGGTAGTACCAGTTGAACGGGTTGGGCTTGCCGAGCAGGGCGGGGATGCCGGCCGGCATGTGGATCATCATCGATTTGTCGCGGCCGCCGGCCTCGATCAGCAGGACCTCCACATGGGGGTCGGCCGAGAGCCGGTTGGCCAGCACGCAGCCCGCGCTGCCGGCGCCGATGATGACATAGTCATAGGCCTTCATGGGTCCGCCCTTGTTTTTTCGTTCTTGGCCGGACCATAGCCAAAGATGACGCCTGTGTCGCCTTTCACCGAAAGCTTACGGGCCGCGGCCGGCCGCCGCTCGATCGTCAGGGAAGAAGCGTGATCACCGACCGGCGGTTCTTGGGCTCCTTCACGCCGTCGGGCGTCGGCACCGCCAGGTCGCTCTCGCCCACGCCGGAAACCTGGATCGCCTCGCGCCGCGCCCCCATGTCCACCAGGGCCTCGGTCACGACATCGGCGCGCTTCAGCGACAATTTCTGATTGTAGTCGGCCTCGCCCGCCGTATCGGTGTGCCCGACCACGGCGATGCGCGATTGTCCGCCGGTCCGCGCCGTGGCGATCGCCTGCTGCAGCACGGTGAGCTGCTCGCCCGACAGCGACCAGGAATTGAATTCGAAATAGACCGTGTAGTTCGCCGTCGGTGCGGCGGGGGGCGGCGGCGCGGCGGTCACGGGCGGATGCAGGTCGTGCTCCAGCCGGGCGATCGAATTGCCGAAAGACGCCCGACACTGGTCGGCGGCGGCGTGCTGGCTATCGACGGCGCTGTTCAGCATCCAGCAGTCGAAATCGGTCTGCGCCCGCGCCGCATCCGTGGGAAAGCGGTCCTTGCCGTCCGCCAGCGCCTGCAGCAACCGGTCGCGGGCGGCGGCGGATGCGCCGTCGATGCTGGGTTCCGGCGCCGGTTCGACGCCATGGGCCGCGATCATGGCCTTGGTCGCAAACGCCTCGGCCAGGGTCGAGGCTTCGCCGCTGTCGTCGAAGATCGATACCGCGCCTTCCGCGTCGAAGCTGCTGCCCGAGGGGGCGCCGTTCCCGAACGAATGGGCGAGGTAGGAATAGTTCTTGAACAGGGCCTGGGTGAACGCCGATCCGGTCGGCGTGGCGCCAGCCAGATCGTCGAGCGAGGACGTGCTCGCGCAGGCCGAAAGGCTCAATCCGGCGAGGACCAGCGCAAGGCCGGCCGAGAGCCGATTGAGAGACCAAAACCCCGTCCACATGGTGTCCCCCGGACAGTTGTGCCAAACGCGCCGGCGACCGCCGCGAAATCCCGCGCCAGCTATAGCGCGGGGCGCCGGCAAGGTTAAGCGCGCCGCGCCCCCTCGCGCGCATTATCCTCACCAAGTTGTGGCGGCGGTAACGGTCTGTTGACGCTGGCGGGCCAAACTGTCGCGGATTTGAAAGCTTCGGAACGGGCCTTCATGGGGCAGCCCCTGTTGAAAAGATTTGAGGATCCGGTCGTCGCCAAGGCGCGGGCCGAGCGTCGGCGCTTCCGTCGCGTCGAGGTCAATCTGCCCGGCCGGCTGTTCGTTCCCGACAGCGGACAGGAGGCGACCTGCCAGGTGGTCGATCTGTCGCCCGGCGGCGCCTCGGTCGCATCGCAGTGCCTGCCCGAGGTCGGCGCGCATGTCGTTCTCTATATCGACGGCTTCGGCCGCTTCGAGGGCGCCGTCGCCCGCCGCGACGGCCTCGGCTTCGGCCTGCGCTTCAACGCCACCGCCCTGAAGCGCGAGAAGATCGCCGAACAGCTCACCTTGTTCCTCAACCGCGCCCTGATCGACGAATCGGTCATGCGCGGCCATGACCGCACCCCGACCAAGGGCGTGGCGCAATTCACCCGCGCCGACGGCACCATCGTCAAATGCGAGGTGATCGACCTGTCGCCGACCGGGGTCTCGGTCAAGACCGCGAGCCGCCCCCAGCTCGGCGAATTCGTGCTCATCGGCCAGCTCGCGGGCCGCGTCGCCCGCCACCATGGCGACGGCATCGGCATTCAGTTCGTCGGCCTGCCGACCGAGAAGCCCTCGCCGGACTATCTCCACGCCGCCATCGCGCCGCCGCGCTGAAGACGCTTACGCGTCGCTTTCCAGGCCGAGCGCCTTGCGCGTCTTCTTCGGCAGCTTCGCCGCGACGATGCCGTGCGCGCGGGTCAGATAGGCGGCGAGCTGCTTGTCGGGCAGCCGGTCGAAGCGGTCGAGCGAGACCCAAAGCGCGCGCGCCAGATAGGGGGCCGGCACGATGCCGCGCTTCCCGGTCAGAACGTGAAAGCCCATCTCGTCGGCCTTGAACGAGAGGCCCTGCGGCCCGCGCTTCTTCGGTCCCATCGCCGCGAACATCTTGCCGCCGACCTTGAAGACATGGTCGTCGCCCCATTGGATCGAAAGCGCGGCGCCGGGCAGCGACAAAAGATGCGCCGTGACCTCGTCATAGGTCATGCGGCGGGCGGCTCGGCGATGCGCAGCGCGGCGCGGGCCCTGGCGCGATGACCGTCCTTGATCGCGCCGGCGACCACGCTCAGCGCCATGGCGATGACCGCCGCGTCGTCGGTGAAGCCGATGCCGGCGAGGAAATCGGGCACGAGGTCGAACGGCATGACGAAATAGGCGAGCGCCGCGAACAGCACCGCGCGCACCTTGGCCGGCGTCGCCGGATCGATCGCGCAGAAATAAGCCGCCGCCGCATCTTCCGCGAAGGGTATGCGGCCGGCGACGCGCAGCAGCTTGGCCCAGAAATCGCGATCGACGATCCTCTCGTCGCGCGGGCTGGGCACGGGCCGGGGAACGGAACCGGGTAGCTCTGTGGCCATCGCCCGAGTATATCGCCATCGGATCGTGGCGAAAGAAGGGGTGTCATGGACATCGGCAAGCGGATTCTGGCGCATCAGCCTTTTCCCACCCTGATGGGCGTGGAGATTTTGAGCGCCGAGCCGCACAAGGTGTGTGCGCGGCTCGTGGTGCGGGCCGATCTGTGCACCGCCGGCCACATCCTGCATGGCGGCGCGATCATGGCCTTCGCCGACGCGCTGGGCGCCATCGGCGCGGTCCTCAACATGCCGCGCGAGGCCGGCACGACCACGATCGAGAGCAAGACCAATTTCATCGGCGCGGCGAAGGAAGGTTCGACCGTCATCGGCGAAAGCACGCCCGTCCATGTCGGCAAGCGCACCTCGGTGTGGACGACGCGCATCGCGCGCGAAGACGGCAGGCTCGTCGCCGTGGTGACGCAGACCCAGATGGTCTTGCTGCCCTAGCGGCAGACTTTGCGCGGGCCGCGCGGCGGTTTATGAGTCCGCCCGGCCAACCAGGATAGGGCGTCTCATGGAACTGAATTCATCGATTGCGGCAGTCGTCACCGGCGGCGCGTCGGGCCTGGGCGAGGCGACGGCGCGGGCGCTGCGCGCCAAGGGCGTCAAGGTCGCGCTGCTCGATCTCAACAAGGACAAGGGCGAGACGCTCGCGGCCGAAATCGGCGCGGTGTTCTGCGAGACCAACGTCACCAGCGAGGAGAGCGTGCTGGCCGCCTTCGAGAAGGCGCGCGCCGCCAACGGGCAGGAGCGCGTCCTGGTCAACTGCGCCGGCACCGGCAACGCGATCAAGACCGCCAGCCGCGACAAGAAGACGGGCGAGACCCGCCGCTTCCCGACCGACGCCTTCAACTTCATCATCCAGATCAACCTGGTCGGCACCTATCGCTGCATCGCCATTTCGGCGCAAGGGATGCTGTCGCTCGATCCGCTGGCGGGCGGCGAGCGCGGCGCCATCGTCAACACCGCGTCCGTCGCGGCGCAGGACGGCCAGATCGGCCAGGCCGCCTATACCGCGTCGAAGGCCGGCATCAACGGCGTGACGCTGGTGGTGGCGCGCGACCTGGCGCAGGAAGGCATCCGCTGCAACACGATCATGCCGGGCCTGTTCAACACCCCGCTGCTCGGCGCCGCGCCGGAACAGGTGAAGGCCGCGCTCGGCGCCCAGGTGCCGTTCCCGCCGCGTCTCGGCAATCCGCCGGAATATGCCTCGCTGGCGCTGCAGATGATCGAGAACGGCTATTTCAACGGCGAATGCGTCCGCCTCGACGGCGCCATCCGGATGGCGCCGCGATAGCCTCTCGGCCTCTCCCGCAAACGGGAGAGGTGGGCTAACCTTTCGAGCATGACCACAGCGGCGCTCGCGTCCTGGCACGACTTCTTCATCACCGTGGCGCAGGTGAGCGCCACGCTGGCGGGCTTGCTGTTCGTCGGGCTGACGATCTCGCTCAGCCATGTGCTGGCGACCAACGGCTATATGAGCCGCGGCTTCGTCTCGCTTTTCCTGCAGTTCGAGATGCTCCTGATCGGCATTTTCGGGATCGTGCCGGGCCAGCCGGTCCGGCTTCTGGGGGCGGAGTTCATCGTGACCGGGCTCGCCATTCTCGGCGGCACGTCGGTCTTCGTCTACAATTTCCCGGCGGATCCGAATTCGGTCCTGGG
>DASWOE010000427.1:0-1959 GCA_036398875.1 Rhizomicrobium sp. | reverse complement strand
TTGGACGTGATGGCCTCGATCACCGCCTCCGCCATTTCGCTCTTGACCGCGACCTCGATCTTGAGCTTCGGCAGGAAACTCACGGCGTATTCCGCCCCGCGATAGATCTCCGTGTGGCCCTTCTGCCGCCCGTATCCTTTGACTTCCGTGACCGTCATGCCTTGCACGCCCAGCGCCGAAAGCGACTCTCGGACCTCGTCGAGCTTGAAGGGTTTGATGATCGCCGTGATCAGCTTCATCGGTGGTCCTTCCATGGTTAACCGCGCCGGGACTGCTCCCTGGCGTTAACACTTCATCAAGAACCGTGCCGCGACGCAGGGATATGGCGGCGCCTTGATTCAAAAGGACATTTTTTGTCGGATGGGCGCCGTTCGACTTTGCTTACATAATAATCTGCCCAAATTAGCGCCGATCGGCGATGTCATGGACAAAATATAGGCATGACCCTCCCCTGCGGCATTGGCAGGCAGTTCCATCCGTCACGATCCCGAAAGTCGCCCGGCAATCGAGAGCGCCGGCTGGCGACCAGGACAATTTCTCCAGCGCTTATCGCGGCCGCTCGGCCTAGGCTGGCGTCATGAACCGGTACGACGTGATCATCGGCGGCGGTGGGCTGGTCGGGATGACCCTCGCCATCGCCCTCGCCCAGGCCGGCCTGCGGGTGGCGGTCGCCGATCCGGTCCCGGCCGCTGCGGCGCTCGACGCCGCATTCGACGGCCGCGTCAGCGCGCTCAGCTTCGCCTCGGTCCGAATGTTCCGGGCTTTGGGCATCTGGCCGCATCTGGAGGCCCAGGCGCAGCCGATCCGCGACATCCTCATCACCGATGCCCGCCTCGGTGACGGGCCTTCTCCCTTGTCGCTGCATTTCGATGCCGCCGAAATCGGTTCGCCGTCGCTCGGCCATATCGTGGAGAACCGCCATATACGCGCCGGTCTCTTTGCCGCGGCCGCGGCGCTTTCCGGCCTGACCTTCATCGCGCCGGCCAGCCTGGCCGATCTTCAGCCGACCGCCGCCGGCATCCGCGCCGTCCTCGCCGACGGCCGGATGTTCGACGCCGCGCTCGCCGTCGCCGCCGATGGCCGCGAATCGGCGATGCGCGAGCATATGGGCCTGTCGGTGATCGCCTGGTCCTACGATCAGCATGGCATCGTCGCGACGGTGGCGCATGAGAAGCCGCACGATGGCGTCGCCTATGAGCACTTCTTGCCGTCCGGTCCTTTCGCGATCCTGCCGATGACGGGCAACCGCTCTTCGCTCGTGTGGACGGAACGGAGCGCACGGGTGCCGGCGCTGATGAATCTCGATGCCGAGGCGTTCGATGCCGAGATCGCCCGCCGCTTCGGCGATCATCTGGGGCGGACCAGGGCGGCCGGTCCGCGCTGGTCCTATCCGCTGAAATTCCATCTCGCCCGCAGCTATGTGAAGCCGCGCTTCGCACTGGTCGGCGACGCCGCGCACGGTATCCATCCGATCGCGGGTCAAGGCTTCAATCTCGGCCTCAAGGACGCCGCCGCCCTGGTCGATGTGGTGCTGGACGCGGCCCGTCTCGGCCTGGACATCGGCGCCCTCGACACGCTGAAGGCCTATGAGCGCTGGCGGAGGTTCGATTCGCTCGCGATGGCGGTCGCCACCGACGGTCTCAACCGGCTGTTCTCCAACGACATCGCGCCGATACGCCTGCTGCGCGACATCGGCGTCGGCCTTGTCGATCGCATCGGTCCGGCGCGCCGCTTCTTCATGCGCCATGCCGGCGGCGATGTCGGCAAGCTGCCGCGCCTGATGAAGGGCGAAGCGGCGTAATTGGTCTAATGCAGCGTGTCCTTGCGGCGCTCCGCCAGCGCGGCGGGCAGGTCCATGTAATAGCCGCGGGCGATGGCGCGGATTTTTTCCGCCCGCGCGCGTTCGGCCTCGGCGCGGGTGGCGAAGCGCTCGCCCTCGAACAGATAGCGTGTGAACGG
>DASWOE010000426.1:0-7957 GCA_036398875.1 Rhizomicrobium sp. | reverse complement strand
GTCTCACCATCACGCACGAAATCGACGTCGAGAACTCCAAGCTCATCGTCGCGGTGTCGGGCGGCTGGCCGCGCATCCTGTCGAACCTCAAGACCCTGCTGGAGAGTGGCGCGCCGCTGCCGAGCAGCCACCCCAAGCCGGCGAACTGACGGCACGATGGGTACACCTTCGTCTACGCCACCGCCGCGCCGGGCGGACACGCGCCGGGGATCGGCGTGGACGAAGGCCTCTCGCTCAGCGAAGAGCCGGAAAGTCGATGATCGCGATGGCGGTCTTGCCCGGGTTTTCCGGCCGATAGGCGGAGAACACCATCTGCCGGCCGTCGCGCGACCATGCCGGGTGATTGGCGCCCAAGGCAGGATCGGTGATCCGGGTCACGCCGGAGCCGTCGCGATTGGCGACGAAGACGGCATAGCGGTCCTCGTCGCGATTCGATTCGAAGACGATGCGGTTGCCGTCCGGCGACCAGGACGGTGCGCGCCCCTGTATGAGTGCCAACTGGCACGCCGGTTTCGGATTGCACGGCGTCTGCGGTACCGCTTCGAGCCGTTGCGCGAGGTGCCCCGGGTCGATCAGCCAGATCTGGTTTTTGGACTGGTCGTAGGGCCCCCCGTTCAACTGGCCGGCGAACGCGATCGTCGTGCCGTTGGGCGAGACGCTCGGCATGCCGGCAAGTATCCGCTCGCGGTTCGTCACGTTTGTGGCGGGAGTGCCCGACGTCAGGCCGAAGCGCTTGACCACATTGACGCCGGCATCCATCACGGCGAGCTCCGTCCCCTCCGGATACCAGGACGGATAGAGGGTCTGGTCGGACAGACCCTGCCGCTCCAGCTCCTCGGGGCTGTTTCCGTTGCCGCCCATGACCCAGACATGGCTCTTGCCGCCCGCCGATCCGGTGAACGCGATGCGGTCTTGCACCGACCAGTTCGCGCGCGTTGCGGAGAGATCCGATGGCGTCGATATCTCGTGCAAGCCGCCGCCCGTCGCGAGAACGGTAAAGAGCTTGTGCGTCCTGCCGCCGTCGGTGGAGCGGCTGAACAGCACCTTCGTGCCGTCGGGCGAGAAGCAGGGCCAGTAATCGGCGGCGCCGTCGTCGTGGGTTAGGAAGCGCACGCTGGAATTGGCCGCGGGCGTCTCTCCCGCGGCATGGCCCGGCAGCGCGAGCGAAAGCAGAGCAAACGCCATGAACGCATGCTTCATGACACCCCCTAGCAGCTATCACGTCTGACAACCGGGACAATACCATGTCGATCGACCGGATTGCACGATCCGCTTGATCGAACCCCCACAAATGCGGGGGCAGGGCTCGCCCTCGCGGCCATAGACCGCGAAATGGTGCTGGAACATGCCGAGCTCGCCGTCGGTGCGCTTGTGATCGCGCAGGGAGGAGCCCCCGGCCTTGATCGCCGCGCGCAGCACCGTCTTGATCGCGCGCAGCAGCGCCGCCGCCTGTTCGGCGCGAAGCTTTCCCGCCAGCCGCTTCGGCGAGACGCCGGCGCGGAACAGCGCCTCGCAGACATAGATGTTGCCCAGGCCCGCGATCACGCGCTGGTCGAGCAGCGCCGACTTGATCGGCGTCTTCTTGCCCTTGAGCGCCGCGCGCAGGAACGCGGTGTCGAAGGCGTCCGACAGCGGCTCGATGCCCAGTCCCTCGAACAGCTTGTGCTCGGAGAGATGCGCGGTCTCGATCAGCAGCATCAGGCCGAAGCGGCGATGGTCGTTGAACACGATGCGCGCCGGCGCGTCGGTGTCCATCACGACATGGTCGTGCTTGTCGGTGCCGATCGTGGCGTCGCCCAGATCGTGGACATAGGTGCCGAGCTTCTTCGCCTGGCCGGCGACGTGGACGCTCATCCGCCCGCTCATGCCCAGATGGATCACCAGCGTCTCGCCGTCATCGAGATCGCCCAGGATGTATTTGGCGCGCCGCCACAGCCGCAGCACCCGCCGCCCGGTGAGCCGCCCGGCGAAGTCGTTGGGGAACGGCACCCGCAGATCGCCGCGCCGCGTCTCGACATGGGTGAAGCGATGGCCCTCCAGCACGGGCGCCAAGCCCATCCGCACGGTCTCGACTTCGGGCAATTCGGGCATGGCAAGCCTCATCGGTCATCCCGGAAGCCCGAGCGGAGCGAGGCTGTCCGGGACCCATTGCGACGCTTCGTCATGGGTCCCGGATCGAACGCGGATGCGTTCGTCTGGGATGGCAATAGTGTATGAATCGGCTGGCATGACCAACTCCACCGCCAGCTTCGGCTTCCGCGACGTTCCCGAGGACCAGAAGGAAGCCCTCGTGCGCGAGGTATTCTCCTCCGTCGCCGCGAAATACGACCTGATGAACGACCTGATGTCGGCGGGCGTGCACCGGCTGTGGAAGGACGCCTTCGTCGAGTGGCTGAACCCGCGGCCGGGCTGGCGGACGCTCGATGTCGCCGGCGGCACCGGCGACATCGCCTTTCGCATCGTCGATCTCGTGCGCTCGCGCGGCGGCGAGGCGGAGGTGCTGGTCTGCGATATCAATGGCGACATGGTGGGTGAAGGCGTTCGCCGCGCCGAAGCCAAGGGCGAGACGGCCATCCGCTGGATCACCGGCGATGCGGAAGCGCTGCCGGTCCCCGATGCCAGCATGGACGCCTATACCATCGCTTTCGGCATCCGCAACGTGACGCATATCGATCACGCCCTGGCCGAAGCGCGCCGGGTGCTGCGACCCGGCGGGCGTTTCCTCTGCCTGGAATTCAGCCGCGTCCTGGTGCCCGGCTTCGATGCGCTCTACGACGCCTATTCGCTGAACGTGCTGCCGCGGCTGGGCGCGGCGGTGGCCGGCGACGCGCAGGCCTATCGCTATCTCGCCGAAAGCATCCGCCGCTTTCCGCCCCAGGCCAAATTCGCCAAGATGATCGCGCAGGCCGGCCTGGCGCAGGTGAAGGTGCGCAACCTCACCGGCGGCATCGCGGCGATGCATTCGGCGTGGAAGATATGAGAAGGACGCGAGATTGCGCCGCCCCTATCACCTCTCCCCCGTGGGGAGGTCGGAAAATCGCGCAGCGATTTTCCGGGCGGGGGGCGGCCTATCCGCTTGCGCCACCGCCCCCCACCCGAAAAACATCTTCGCCTTGCTCGCTGTTTTTCGCCCTCCCCACAAGGGGGCGGTGATGGGACAATTCGCCGACTATCGCCGGCTGTGGCACGCCGCCCGCGTGCTGGCGAAGAACGACGCGCTGTTCCCGAAGGAATACGAAGCCTTGCTCCCGCCTTCCGCGCGCTTGGCGCGCCGGCTGCTCGGCAGCGGCCACGCGAAGCACGATGCCGCGCCGCCCGGCGTGCGGCTGGCGCGCGCGCTGGAGAGCCTCGGCCCTGCTTACATCAAGCTCGGCCAGGTGCTGGCGACGCGGCCCGACATCGTCGGCGACGACGTCGCCGACGCGCTGGCGAAATTGCAGGATCGCCTGCCGCCTTTTCCCACCGACGAGGCCAGACGGGTGATCGCGCAGGCGCTCGGTCGATCCGTGGACGTGCTGTTCTGCGAGCTGTCCGAGCCGGTCGCCGCCGCATCGATCGCGCAGGTGCATGAGGGGCTCACCGCCGCCGAGCCGCCGGTCCGCGTCGCGGTCAAGGTGCTGCGCCCGAACATCGCCGCCGATTTCGGGCGCGATCTCGCCGCCTTCGCCTTGGCGGCGCGCCTCGCCGAGCGCCTCAGCGCCGAGGCCCGGCGGCTGCGTCCGCGCGCGATGGTGGACGCCTTCGCGCAATCGGTCGCGCTCGAACTGGATCTGCGCATGGAGGCGGCCGGCGCGTCCGAACTGGAAGAGCGCACCCGCGCCGATGCCGATTTCCGCGTGCCCCATATCGATTGGAACCGCACCTCCGACCGCGTCCTCACCAGCGAATGGATCGACGGCATTTCGGTGCGCGACCGCGCGGCGCTGATCCAGGCGGGCCACGATCCCAAGCGCATCGCCGCGCTGGTGGTGCAGAGCTTCCTCAAACAGGCGCTGCGCGACGGCTATTTCCACGCCGACATGCATCCGGGAAACCTGTTCGTCGATGGGGAAGGCCGCCTGGTCGCGGTCGATTTCGGCATCATGGGCCGCATCGACGACGCCATGCGCCGCTTCATGGCCGAGACCCTGGCCGGCTTCCTGGCGCGCGACTATGCCCGCGTGGCGCAGGTCCATTACGATGTCGGCTTCGTGCCGCCGCATCATCCGGTCGAGACCTTCGCGCAGGCGCTGCGCGCCATCGGCGAACCGATCTTCGGCCGCCCCGTGCGGGAGGTTTCGATGGCGCGGCTGCTGCAGCAATTGTTCGACACCACGCGCCGCTTCGACATGCAGGCGCAGCCGCAGCTCATGCTGCTGCAGAAGACCATGGTGGTGGTGGAGGGCGTGGCGCGCGGCCTCGACCCCGATTTCGACATGTGGGAGGCGAGCCGGCCGGTGGTCGAGACCTGGATGATCGAGCGCATCGGGCCCGAAGCGCGGCTGCGCGATGCCGCCGACGGCTTCAGCGCGATCGGCCGCGTGGCGCAGAACCTGCCGCAGCTCCTGCGCAATGCCGAGATCATCTCCGCCATGCTGGCCGATGGCGGCGTGCGGCTGCATCCCGAATCGGTGCACCTGATCGCCGCGGCGCAGGTCGCGCGCACGCGCCACGTCCGCATCGCCATCTGGATCGCCGCCGGCGCGCTCGGCGTGCTGGCGGTGGTGCCGTTTCTTTGAGATGTCCTCTCCCGCGAGCGGGAGAGGGACGCAAAATCTTACGCTTGGCGAAGCGCGTGGCATAGCTAAGCGTTAGATTTTGCGGGGTGGGGGCACGGCGACCGCGAGGGCCATCACCCGGCTCGCTTCGCTCGCCGACCTCTCCCGCAAGCGGGAGAGGCGGGACCGCTACACGATCCTGACCCGCCCCGCATCGCAGGCATGGGTGCCCTTGGCGTCCGTCACATAGACCCGCACATCGACGGTGTGGTTGGCGAAGTCGGGCACGTCGGGCACGCGCACATGCACGGCATGGCGGGCCACGGTCTGATTGGTCGCGAGCACGGCGCTATAGCCCGTCGGTTCGTCGCCGGGCGGATTGGCGAGCGACATCACCACCCGCACATCGTCGCCGCCCGACTTGATGCCGTCGCAGGCGATGGCGAACTGCGCCCCGCGCGTGATCGTCGGAACCGCGGCGCCGCCCATCTCCGGGGCGGCATAGAATCTGAGATGGCCGGGCACGGTGTCGATCCCGTTGGCGAAGGCCGGTGCGCTGGTCGCCAGCAAGGCGGCACAGCCGATCCACAGAGCGCGCATGACCAAATCCGTCTTTCCCTCGATTCCCATCCTAGCCCGGTCTTGGGGAGTTCCCAATAGCCCGCGCGGCAAATCCCGATGGCGGGTGGGGTAAAACACGGCTTTCCGCGTGAAACTTGCGACAGGATCCGCGGCGCCCGCCGCGGATCCTGTCTGTCCTCACCGATCCCGCGACAGGTACCAGAAGCGCCAGCACAGCAGCACGGCCGCGACGAACAGGCCGAAGGCCAGCCCGATCCAGATGCCGAAGCCGCGCATCCCCAAGCCGAAGCCCAGCGCGATGCAGGTCGGAAACCCCGCCAGCCAATAGCTGGCGGCCGCGATCCACATCGGCGCCCGCGCGTCCTTCAGGCCGCGCAGGCTCAGCGCCGCAGTCACCTGCAGCCCGTCGAACAGCTGGAAGGCCGCGGCGACATGCAGGAAGGTCACCGCCAGCGCCAGCGAGCCCAGATTGCCCGGCGTGGCGGGGAGGATCAGCGCCGCGATGTCGTAGGGATCGGACGCCAGCACCACCGCGCACAGCGCCATGAACGCCGAGGCGATGACCATCGCCGACCAGCCGGCCCGGCGCACCGCCTCGTAGTCGTTGGCGCCCGCCGCCAGCCCGACCCGCACCGTCGCTGCCATCGCGATGCCGAGCGGCACCATGAAGGTCACCGACGGGATGTTCAGCGACACCGTATGCGCCGCCAGCGTCTCCAGGCCGAAATGGCCCATGATGAAGTTGGAGGAGAAGAACAGCATCGCCTCGAACAGCATGGTGAGCCCGATCGGAAGCCCCAGCACATAGATTTCGCGCAGCTTCTCCCAGTCGTGCGCCGCCAGATCGCGGAATATCCGATAGCGGTGGAGCCTCGGCGTCAGGCGCACCACCGCCAGCATCACCAGGAAGCTGAAGGCGTAGGAGCAGGCGCTCGCAATGCCCGATCCGGTGAGGCCCAGCCGCGGAAACCCGAAATGGCCGAAGATCAGCGCATAGTCGGCGACGACATTGAACACCACCGCGCATCCCACCACGATCAGCGAGGCATTGGGCCGCGACAGCGCGGTCGAATAGTTCCGCAGCAGCTGGAACCCCAGGCTGAAGGGCAGGCCGAAGGACAGCGGCATGAGGAACAGGCTCGCCGCCGTCGCGAGCTCCTCCGATTGGCCGAACAGCTTCAGGATCGGATGCGCGAACTGCAGGAACGCGAACAGCGGCAGCGAGATCATCGCCAGCGACCACAGGCCCATGCGCGCGATTCTGCGCACGGTCTTGTCGTCATTGGGATCGGCGCCCAGGACATGGGCGATCATCGGCGAGACCGCCGACATCGGCCCGGAGCCCAGGATCCAGCAGAAATAGAACAGCGTGTTGCCCAGCACGGCGCCGGCCAGCGCCACGCTGGAATAGCGCGCCAGCATGACGGTGTCGGTGACGCCGATCGCCATCTGCGCCACCTGCGTGACGATGAGCGGCCCGGCCAGCTTCATCAGCTCGCGGGCTTCGGCGATCCAGGCGTCCAGGCCGTGGCCCTCGACGCGGGCGCCGGCCTTGGCAAGATCGAATTCGGCAATATCGGTCATGATACGGACTTATCTTTAGTCCCGGACCCGACGCGAAGGCGGCAGCAAGCCAACAAAAAACCCTCCGGAGCCGGGCTCGGGAGGGTGGACGATTGCGATAGGGACGGACCCTAGCGCGCAATGACCTCGCGAGCGATGCGTGCGGTCTCCCCGCCCTGCGGGCGGAAAGGCGCGGCGGTGATGACCTTGCAGACGGAACTGTGCATCAGTCTCGCTCAGTTGGCTTCGTGGGCCCCATGCCCGCGAATGGGTGGTGGGTACGCCTCGAATCCCGGCAAGTCAACACGCCGAAATGAGGCGACGCGCAAAGAAGTCCCGCGTGGCGCGCACGCCACATTCGCGGGTGCAAAAAGGAAAGAGCCGCTGGGTGTCCCGACGGACGGAACTGGGCTGCCGTCAGATATTGAAAACGCGATGATCCAAGACGATCGAGTGAAATTCCTTTTGTTCGATGAGGTTCTGCACGATGGCCGCGAGATTGTTGCCGGGATAGTGAACCCAGAGCGTGGCTCGCGCGATCTCGGACGGGATCATGGTTTCGGAAACCGTCCTGACGAAGGTCAGGCTGTTCGCCAGGAGACCCCTGAGAAGCTTGAAATAGCTCTCCTTCTCATCGGCAAAGTAGATCTCGATCCGGTAGTTGGGCGTGTTTGCGACGTCGGTGGCGCTCGGCGCGCGGAATCGTCCCGCCGTACGCGTCTCGGCGTTCTCCTCGTCCCACAAATCGTGCAGCGACAGCCCCAGATTGCGGGCCAGGTGGCCGAGCTCCGCCGCAAACACCTTCGCCATGTCCGAGGTGATCTGACACCTGGGCTGTTCGATGGACGCCAGCAGGGCACCGAGCGAATCGTAGTGATCGATGAATTCGTGGCGGTCCCGCGCGGGGGCGGATGTCTGAATCTCGTCGATATAGGAATCGACGACGGAATCGACGGCGATCAGCTTGCTGTCCTGAATCGCGATCAGACAGAAGAGATAGTATCGCAGCGTAACGATGTCGTGCCGCGCCAGCTTGCTGGGCGCGATCTTCGCGTGCTCGTCGAGCTCGCGATATTTGCGCTTCATGGCGTGCAGCAGGATCGAGGGGATCGGCC
>DASWOE010000425.1:0-8461 GCA_036398875.1 Rhizomicrobium sp. | reverse complement strand
CCGGCCGCGGTGACGCCGGCCAGCGGCGACGGCGTTTCGCCCGGCATTCCGAAGATCTCGCAGACCTCGCTCGCCAATGCCGATTCCTGGTTCTGGCTCGCCTTTGCCTCGGTCATCTTCTTCATCGTGACCACGGTGGCGGCGCTCTACATGCTGACGGTGGAGAACAATGTGCGCAATCTGCACATCGCCGGCGATTACAAGAACCGCCAGCGCCAGTTCGCGCAGCTCCACATGCTGCAGCTCGCCGACCGCGGCCAGGGCAGCGCGCCGGCATGAAGCTGCTGCTCGCCTTCGCCACCGCCTTCGGTCTCGCCGGCGGCGGCGTGCTGGCGGTTCAGGCGGCGCGCCATGCCGATATCGTCGAAGCGTCGCTGGGCGACGAGACCGTTCTTGCGCCCAACCGGCTGATCATCGGCCTGGACATCTCCAAATCCAACCCGCTGGTCGATGACGACCGCTTCGCCGCCAAGGTCGCGGCCCGCATCGCCAATGTCGTAGGCGGGTTGGGCATGGCGTCCGAGGTGCATGTGCGCACCTTCGGCAGCTACGACGCCTCGTCGAACATCTTCTATTACGATGCGTTGATCTCGGCGCGGAACCGGCCCGAGCGTGTCGCGGCCGAAGTTCGGCGGCTGATCGCCGGCACGCCCTATCTGGTGCGCAGCGGCAAATGGAAGTCGCAGGACAACACCAATATCCTGGCCTTCCTCGACAACGTCTCGCAGAGCATCGGCTGCGGCGGCATGCCGACGGCCGTGGTGCTCGCCTCCGACGGGATCGAGGATTCCGAATATGCGCGGCTGGAGAACCGCGATTCCCACCTTCCGCGCCCCGACGGCCGCCCATTCCGGGGTTGCGCCGAGATGGAGATCCTCGGCATCGGCCAGGGCACCCGCAGCCCGCTCGAAACCACCCGCCTGCGCACCGAATGGTCCCGTTGGGCGGCGGCGGCGGGGTTTTCCCGCTTCGTCGGTCTGAACGACTGGTAAGAACCGTTTATTTCCAATGAGATGACGGGAAGATAGATTTCCCGACGTGCCCTCTTGAAACAGAATACTCTATCAAATAGAGTATTCTGTATGAAACGAGGAGGCGATCATGCCTGTCACGCCGACCGAAGCGGCCAGCACCCTGCGCGACATTCAACGGACCAGCCAGGCCAGCGGCCAGGCGCTGGGCTACCGCAATGGCGGCCCCTATCTCATTCTGTGGGGACTCGTCTGGATGGTCGGCTATGCCGGCTCGGACCTGGCCCCGGCGCACACCGGGGAGATATGGCTTGGCGCGGTGCTGGTCGGCGCCATCGGCAGCACGATCATGGGCCGGCTGCGTCCGTCCCGGTCGCAGGCGGCGCGGAGCGCCGGAAAGATGTTCGCCCTCGTCGCGATCATCTTTCTCTACATCGTCGCGATGAATGTCGTGATGTGGCCGTCCAGCCCAAGGCAGCAGGCGGTCATCGCGCCATTGCTCGCGGGCGCGGTCTATGCCGCGGCCGGGTTGTTCGGCGGCGTGCGCTGGATCGTGGCGGGCGCTGCGATCGCGGCGCTGACGCTCGGCGGCTACTTCTACGTCCACGAGCATTTCGGCTTGTGGATGGCGCTGGTCGGCGGCGGCGGGCTGATTCTCGCGGGCCTGTGGATGCGCAGCGCCTGAACCGCGCCGGCCGCGACGCCCAAACCATTTCTTCAAGAGGAGAAAACCATGTCCGTTTCCCGCAACGAGGCGCAAGGCGCGCTGCGCGACATCGAACGGACCGCGCGCCGCAGCTTCTCGGCGCAAAGCTACCGCCAGGCGGCGCCGTTCCTGATCCTGTGGGGCGTGCTTTGGATGATCGGCTATGGCGGCACCGAATATGACGTGCATCTCGCCAACCCGATCTGGCTGTCCATCTTCGTCGCCGGCACCGCCGCCAGCACGCTCATCGGAATGCGCGTCAAGTCGGGGGCGCGCAAATTCGACGTCCGCATCTTCATCGCCTGGCTGGCGTCGCTCGGCTTCTTCATCGCGATCCTTGCCGTGATCGGCCCGGTCAGCGGCCCGCAGATGGGCGCGATCATCCCGCTGATCGTCGCCTGGGCCTATGTCGTGATGGGCGCCTGGATGGGCTGGCGCCTGGTTTTCGCCGGCACCGCGCTCGGCGCGCTCACCCTGTTCGGCTTCTTCTGCTGGCCGCAGCACTTCGCCGGCTGGATGGCGGTGGTCGGCGGCGGCACGCTGGTCGGCACCGGCCTGTGGCTGAGGCGGGCGTGATGGAACAGCCCGATTCCACGATCCACCAGCCGGTGCGGCTGCAGATCATGGCGGCGCTGAAGGCGCTTCCCGCCGGCGACATGCTCGAATTCGTGCGGCTCAAGACGCTGGTCGGCGCCACGGAAGGAAATCTCGGCGCCCATATCACGACGCTCGAGACCGCCGGCTATGTCGAGGTGAAGAAGGATTTCGAGGCCAAGCGCCCGCGCACCCGCATTGCCCTCACCACCGCCGGCCGCCGCGCCCTGGAGGATTACGTCGCCTATCTGCGCGGCATCCTCGACGCCGGGGCGTGAGGCCGCAACCGAAACGACGCCAGGAGACCGCCATGACGCTCAAAAACATCGCCATCGGATCGCTCATCGCCCTGTCGCTGCTGGCGCCGAGCTGGGTCCGCGCCGAGGATCGCCCCTCGACCGCGCTTTATTCGGACTCCCGGCTCGTCGTGCGCGACCGTTTCAGCGACGAGATCGTGGGCCAGGGCCCCGATCTCGTCCTCATCCCGGGCCTGGCCTCGTCCCGCGCGACCTGGAAAGGCACCGCCGACCGGCTGAAGGCGCATTACCGCCTTCATCTCATCCAGCTCGCGGGCTTTGCCGGCGAGGCGCCGCGCGCCAACGGGTCCGGCGAGGTGGTGGTGCCCACCGCCGAGGCGCTCGACGCCTATCTGGTCGAGCAGCATCTGGCGCCGGCCGTGGTCGTCGGCCATTCGCTGGGCGGCACGATGGCGCTCTATCTCGCCGAGCACCACGGCGATCATCTGAAAAAGGTGCTGCTGGTCGATGCGCTGCCGTTCTTCGCCGTCATCATGGGCGGCCCGGCCGCAACGGCGGCGGGGATGAAACCGATGGCCGATCAGATCCGCGCCAGTACCGCGTCCTCCATGCCCGGGGCGCAGATCGCCGCGCGCATGGTGTCCGCGCCCGACGACCGGGCGATGGTCGCCGGCTGGGCCGATTCCAGCGACCCCGGCACCGTCAACCGCGCCTTCGCCGACGATCTGGTGCTGGACATGCGCGCCGGCCTGGCCTCGATCCGCGTGCCGGTGACGCTGCTTTATCCGGACAGCAAGCAGCCGGCGGGCACGGTCGATGGCCTCTATGCCGACGCCTTCGCGCCCGTGCCGCACAAGACGCTCGTCCGCATCGACAATTCGCTGCACTTCATCATGCTCGACCAACCGGACCGATTCGCCGCCGCGCTCGATGCCTTCCTGAAGGGCTAAAGCCCCAGTCGCGCGCGGATGGACGCCGGGCTCGCGCCGGCCATATGCAATTCGCGCAAGGTCGCGGCGCGGTCGCGCTTGGAAAACTTCCGGCCCTGCGCATCCAGGATCAGCCGGTGATGGGCGTATTGCGGCACGGCCAAGCCGAGCAGCGCCTGCAGCAGCCGCTGCACATGCGTGGCCGCGAACAGATCCTCGCCGCGCGTCACGCGCGTGATGCCCTGATGGGCATCATCGACCACCACGGCCAGATGGTAGGCGGCCGGCATGTCCTTGCGCGCCAGCACCACGTCGCCGGACAGGAGCGGCGCGACGCGGATGGTCCCATGCTCGCCGGCCGGACCCTGGCCCTTCTCTTCGAAGACGAGCGGTCCCGTCAGCCCCGCCGCTTTCGCCGCATCGAGCCGCAGCGCGAAACTGTCGCCCGCCGCGATCCGCCGCCTGCGTTCGTCATCCGCCAGATGGCGGCAGGTGCCCGGATAGATCGGCCCGTCCGGACCCTGCGGCGCCTCCGCCGCGCGCGCGATCTCGTCGGCGATCTCCTTGCGGGTGCAGAAGCAGGGATAGATCAACCCGCGCGCAGCCAGCGCGTCCAGGGCGGCGCGATAGGCGCCGCCGCGCAAGGACTGCCGCAGCACCGGTTCTTCCCAGGCAAGGCCCAGCCAGCGCAGGTCCTCGAAAATCGCCGTCACGAACGCCTCGCGGCTTCGCGCCCGGTCGATATCCTCGATGCGCAGCAAAAAGCGATCCGCGCCCTCGACGGCCTTCAGCGCGGCGAAGGCATGGCCGAGATGCAGATACCCGGTTGGACTCGGCGCGAAGCGGGTCACTATCATGCCCGCGAGACTACAGGGTCGCGCCCATGACCGTCACGATCAGGCCCGCGCGGCGGCAGGACGGCGACGCCGTGGCCGATATCCGCGTCGCGTCGTGGCGGGCGACCTATCGCGGCACGGTGCCGGATTCCCATCTGGACGATATGGACCCCAACCGCGCGCATTGGCGCGCCGCGGCGGCGGGCGAAATCACGGGCGTTGAATTGCTTGTCTGCGAGATAGGCGGCCGCGTCATGGGCTTTGCTTGCTACGGCGCGGCGCGCGCACCGGCATTCGACTATGGCGGCGAACTCTACGCGACCTATTACCTGCCCGAGGCGATGGGCAAGGGATATGGCACGCTGGTGGTGGCCGAGGTCGTGCGCGGCCTGCGGCGCATGGGTCACGCCGACATGATCCTCTGGGTGATGGAGGCCAATGCACGGGGGCGCCGCTTCTATGAAAAGCACGGCGGCATCGTCGTCCCCGGTTCGCGCCAGAGTTTCGTGATCGCCGGCCAGCAGATCTGGGAAGTCGCTTACGGCTTCCGCCCGCTTCCCGATGGGAAGGCGAAACGGTAGAAGCGGACATGGCATTGGGCACCCGCAAGCTCTCCGGTCCGCGCCTGCCGCCGGCGCGCGGCCAGGCGACGCATCTGGTCGTGCTCTGTCACGGCTATGGCGCCGACGGCAACAACCTGATCGGCCTGGCGCCGCATTGGCAGCGCGACCTGCCGACGGTCGCCTTCGTCGCGCCCAATGCGCCCGAACGCTGCGCCGGCGCGCCCAGCGGCTATCAATGGTTTCCCATTTCCCGCCTCGATCCGGGCGAGATGCAGCGCGGCGTCGAATCCGCCAGCGGCCCGCTCAACGATTTTCTCGATGCCGAACTGGCGCGGCTTGGGCTTGCGCCCGACCGGCTGGCGCTGGTGGGTTTCAGCCAGGGCACGATGATGTCGCTTGCGGTGGGCCTTTCCCGTGCCGTCAAGCCGGCCGCCATCGTCGGCTTTTCCGGGCTTCTGGCGCGCGCCGACGGGATGGAGCCGCTCGGGCCAGATGCGCCGCCGATCCTGCTCGCCCATGGCGATGCCGACCCGATGATTCCGGTCGAGGCGATGCTGGCGTCGGCAATGACGCTCGGCGCGGCCGGCGCCGCGGTGCAGTGGCACATCGCGCCGGGCGTCGGCCATGGCATCGATCCCGTCGGTCTCGACATGGGCGGCCGTTTCATCGCCGCGGCTTTTCGCGGCCTGCTGCGGCGCCGCGAAGCGGACATCCGCTGCCCGCTATAGCGCCGGCGCGGCGCATTTGCGCCGGGGCGTTACCTTTCTGTCACGGCGAATCGCATAGTCTGCCCGGGGGCGAACTTGGCAGCGCACGCGCTTTGCCTTTATGGTTCCGCCGCCTCGAGAGGAGTGACTGCCAAAGGGATCTCGCTGTGTTAGCCGCGCGCATGCCCGACAATTGTCCGGCGCTGGTGCTGAACGCCGATTACCGGCCGCTCAGCTACTTTCCGCTTTCGCTGTGGTCCTGGCAGGACGCGATCAAGGCCGTGTTCCTCGAGCGCGTGAACATCCTCGAAGAATACGACCGCGTCGTGCGCTCGCCCTCCTTCGAGATGAAGATCCCCTCGGTCGTCTCGCTCAAGACCTACATCAAGCCGGCGCGCAATCCCGCCTTCACCCGGTTCAACCTGTTCCTGCGCGACCGCTTCGAATGCCAGTATTGCGGCGCCGACGAGGACCTGACCTTCGACCACGTCATCCCGCGCTCGCGCGGCGGCCGCACGACCTGGGACAACGTCGTGACGGCCTGCGCGCCCTGCAACCTGACCAAGGGCGGCCGCCTGCCCTCGCAGATCGGCATGCATCCCAAGCATCGCCCGCACCGTCCCACGATCAACGAACTGCGCGCCAATGGCCGCAAATTCCCGCCCAACTACCTGCACGAAAGCTGGGCGGATTATCTCTATTGGGACAGCGAGCTGGAGCCTTAGTTCCGGCCGCCATCGCCGGGATGATTGACCATCCCGCTGACCACCGGTCCGCCGCGGCCATGCACGTGATTGAAGCCGCCGGCGCCGTCATGGCGGAAATGGTGCGCGTCATCGCGATGCCACGAATGATCGTGGGTGTCCGAATAGTAGAATGCGCCGTCGGTGCCCCAATAGCCGTCGTCGAACGCGCCATAATATCCGTCGTAATAGCCGTCGTAGTAGTCGATGCCGGCGACGACGCGGTCGCCGTGATGGTCATAGGCACAGGCGCCGAGGAGCATGGCGGCTCCGGCCGCCAGCAGGGCTGCAAATCGCATCGGGAAACTCCGTTTCGTCTCGAGGCGAAAACGCGCCAGCGTCGGCTTGGCTCCGGCGCGCCGGCCGTTTTGCGCATCCGCACGGCGCCCGGAAGGCTCAGGCGCGCCTCGCCGCCCGCCACATCGCCGTCAGCGGCGGGGCACCCTTGGGCGCGATGCTCCTGCCCGCGACGAAACCCGCGCGCTCGTAGAGACGCGTGTTCTTCGGGTTCGAATTTTCCAGATAGGCCGGCATGGCGGCGGCGTCGGTGCGCCGGACGGTCGCCTCCAGCATCGCGCCGCCCAGGCCCAGGCCCTGCAATCGCGGCGCCACCGCGATGAAGGCAAGGTAGAAGTGCTTTTCCTGCGGATGGTTCTTCTCCATCGCATCGCCGATCGCCGAACCGCGCAGCAGGCGCGGAAAGCCGCAAAGCCGCACGAACATCGGCAGCAGCCGCATCTGCTCGACGACGCCGCCGGGCGAGGCCGGCGCGCCGGGCGGCAGCCAGGCGGCACAGACCCCCGCATCCGCGCTCATCCACACCTCGCCGAACGGAAGCGCACGGGCGCGCAGCAGCCAGAAGAAGAACTGCTCCAGGGCGCGCGCCCGGTTCGGCGCCGGCCGCGCGATCCAGTCCATGACGGGATCGGCCGCGAAGGCGGCGGCGAACAGGCGCGCCAGCGTGCCGGCGTCGTCGATCGTGGCGCGGCGGGGCTTGGCGGCCGCGGCCAGCAAGGCGTGACGGTCTTCGCTCATATCTTCTCGGACAGCCGGATGGCGACGCGGCAACCCGCCTTGATCGCTTCGCTCAACAGCCGATAGCCCGGCGCCTGCTGGGCGCCATGCGCCAGCGCGGTGTCGCGATGGGCGATCTCCTCGGCGCGGAATTCCGCCACCGTCGCCGTCAGTTCGGGATCGCCGGCGCCGAGCGTCTCGACCTGCGCGGCGTAATGCTGGTCGATGACCTCTTCCACCGCCGCGGTGCAGGCCATCGCCGCCTTCTCGCCCAGAAGCGCGGTGGCGGCGCCGAGCGCAAAGCCGGCGACGCGCCACACCGGTTCCAGCGCGGTCGGCCGCACGCGGCGCGCGTTGACCAGGGCGTCGAACACCTTCAGGTGCCGCTGTTCCTGCTCGGCCATGTGGCGGATTGCATCCGCCGTCGCCGATGCGCGCGCGCCGAGCACCGCGAGCTGGCCCTCATAGATGCGCACCGCGCCGTACTCGCCGGCATGATCGACGCGGATCATCGCTTCGATGTCGGCCGGCGTGCGGGTGCCGGGCGGCGCGGGACGGGTTTTGCGGGTCACGGCTTGCGCGCCAGTCGGGCGGCGCCGAACGCGGCCGCCGCCAGCGAGATGATCGCGTTGTATCCCGCCATGGAAATCCCGAACAGCCGCCAGGCGGCGCGATCGCATTGCGGCACCGGCGCGTTCAGATCGAGCGGCCCGCCGGTGAATTTGAAGCCGGTGGTGCATGCCGTCGGTCCCGGCCACAAATGCCATTCCACGCCGGCATGATAGACGCCGAGCCCGCCCGAGATCGCGACGCACAGCGTCGCCAGCGCGGCGACCGCCGGCGCGGCGCGCGCGTTGAGCCTGCCCGATCCGATCAGCAGCGCCCCGCCCAGGCCGATGAACGCCGCTGCGATGTGCGGCCAGCGCTGCCAATGGCACATCTCGCAAGGCGGGTAATGGCCGATATATTGAAAGCCGAGCGCACCGGCGAGGAGCGTCAGCGCCACGCCGCCTTCGAGCCATGCGATCTTCAAGCCATTCATGTCGCGAATATCCGGCTGTCGTCGTCGAACGCCTTGAACTCCAGCGCATTGCCGCTTTGGTCGCGCACGAAGAACGTCGCCTGTTCGCCGGGAAGGCCT
>DASWOE010000424.1:0-1886 GCA_036398875.1 Rhizomicrobium sp. | reverse complement strand
TGTCGCTCGACGGCGTGACGCAGATCGACCATTGGGGGCGGCCGGCGTATCGCACCGCCAAGCGCATCTTCGCGGTCATGCGGCCGGATGGGCTGTATCTGAACCTGGACGACGCGCGCAAGGAATTCCTGTTCGAGGCCGATCCCAAGGTCTTCGTCAAATATATGTGGGGCAAGACCGCCAATGTGATCGTGCAGATCGACAAGATCTCCACGCGCGAGCTCGAAGCGCTGATCCGCGAGGCGTGGACCAAGAACGCCGTTGCACCCCAGGCGAAGAAGGCCGCCGCGCCGGCTAGGCGCCGGCGATGAAGGCCAGCATGTCGCGATAGAGGGTGGTGCGCCGGCGCAGGCCGCGCGCCAGCGACAGCACGATGCCGAGATGGCCGATGCCCTTATATTCGATCAGATCGACGCGGTTTCCCGCCTCCGCGAGGCGCTTGGCCATGCGGCGCGAATTGCCGGCGCCGACCGTCTTGTCCGCGGTGCCGTGCGCCAGCAGCATCGCCGGCGCGCCGCCCGTCACATGCTTGATCGGCTGCGTCGCCATCACACGGCCGCCGCCGAAGATGTCGATCAGCACCGGATCGGCGAGGGGAAGGAAGTCGTAAGGCCCCGCCAGCCCGATGACGCCGCGCAGCGCGTCCGGCGACAGGCCGACCGCTTTCAGATAGCTTGCGTTCACCCCCAGCATCGCGGCGATGTAAGCGCCGGCGGAATGGCCGCTGACGAAGAGGCGGGCGGGATCGCCGCCCAGTGCCGAAGCGCGGGCGCGCAGCGACCGGACCGCCAGCGCGCCGTCCTCCAGAAAGGCCGGATAGCGAATCTCGGGATAGAGCCGGTAATCGGCCACCGCCGTGACGATGCCCTGGGCGGCGAAGGCCTGGCCGAAGGCGCGATAGAAGGATTTCGAGCCGCTCTGCCAGCTGCCGCCATAGAAGAACAGCAGCACCGGCGCCGGACCGGCGAGGCCATGGGGTACGAAGATGTCCATCCGCTGGCGTGGCTCGGGGCCATAGGGCTGGTCCGCCAGGAGGCGATAGCCGCCGCGCGGCACGGCGCCGTTGATCAGCGCAACGGCCAGCCTGAGCAGGCCGTCACGGACGGCAATGGCGAGGTGTTCGAGGCTGCGCAGGAGCTTGCGGACCATGGTGGGCGGGCGAGGCGGAAGGAAGCTTAGGCCAATCAATTGCTTAGACCATGGCTGCGCGACCCGGGAAAGCCCCGTTGCGCCGGCCTTCCGCTTCCGCTAAAAGCCGCGCCTTCGTGGGCTCTGCGGCAGCAAGAGCCTTGAAAGCCCAAGGAATTCCAGACCATGCGCCAGACCCAGGAACTCAGCGCCCAGCCGCGCAGCGGCACCGGCAAGGGAGCGGCCTATCAGGCGCGCCTCACGGGGCTGGTGCCCGCCGTGGTCTATGGCGGCGATGCGGCGCCGCAGAACGTCGCGGTCGATTATCGCACGCTGGAGCGCGCCTATCAGACCGGCAAGTTCACCACCTCGCTGCTGATGCTCGACATCGCCGGCACCAAGACGCGCGTGATCCCGCGCGAGGTGCAGGTCGATCCGGTCACCGACCGTCCGGTGCATGTCGATTTCATGCGGCTGGGCGAAGGCGCCACGGTGCGGCTCGCCATTCCGGTGCATTTCCGCAACCAGGGCGACTCGCCGGGCCTGAAGAAGGGCGGCGTGCTCAACATCGTGCGCCACGAGCTTGAGCTGCTGTGCCCGGCCGAAAGCATTCCCGAGGAGATCGTGGTCGATCTGGCCGGTCTCGACATCCATGACTCGGTGCACATCTCGTCGATCGCGCTCCCCGAAGGCGTCAAGCCGATCATCCGCGGCCGCGACTCCACGATCTGCTCAATCGTCGCGCCGACCAGCGTGCT
>DASWOE010000423.1:0-16056 GCA_036398875.1 Rhizomicrobium sp. | reverse complement strand
ATTTCGCTGCCCTATCACAACCCGCTGATGACCGCGAACCGCGTGATCCAGCTCGATCACCAGACGCGCGGCCGCTTCATGCTCGGCGTCGGCCCGGGCCTGCTGCCGTCGGATGCCTTCGCCATGGGCATCGATCCGGCGACCCAGCGCGACCGCATGGTGGAGGCGATCGAGGTGATCCTGCGCCTCTTCGCCGGCGAGCGCGTGACGCACAAGACCGACTGGTTCACCCTGGTCGATGCCACCTGTCAGCTGAAGCCCTATACCTGGCCGCATCCCGAGGTCGCGGTGGCGTCGTCGGTGACGCCGTCGGGCGGCAAGCTCGCCGGGCGCCACGGCTTCGGCATGCTCTGCGTGGCCGCGACCCAGGCCGGCGGCTACGACGCGCTCGCCGTCAACTGGAAGGTCGCCAACGACGTCGCCGCCGAACACGGCAAGACGATGGACCCGGCGCGGCTGCGCCTGGTCGGCCCGGTCCACATCGCCGAGAGCCGCGAACAGGCCTTCGAGAACGTCAAGTTCGGCCTCGCCAAATGGCAGAATTATTTCGGCGGCATCACCGGCGGCGTCGCGGGCCGCGAGGCGCCGGAAGCCCGCTCGGTCGAGAAGCTGGTCGAGGACGGCCAGCTCGTCATCGGCACGCCGGACGATGCCGTCGCGCAGCTCCGCCGCCTCCAGGCCAAGCAGGGTGCGTTCGGCGTGTTCCTCCAGCTCGCGCACAATTGGGCGAATTTCGAGGCGACGAAGAAATCCTATGAGCTGTGGCAGCGCCATGTGACGCCGGTGATCAACGGCGCCAACGAGAAGCGCGAAGAGGCTTTCAGCTGGGCGCGCGACAACAAGGAGCGCTTCATCGGCGCCGCGATAGGCGCCGCGATGCAGACGATCCAGAAACATCACGAGGCCGAGGCGAAGAAAAGCACAAAGGCCGCGGAGTAACCGATTTTGTGATTGGGCGCGGGGCAAGGCCTGCGCTAATATTGCGCCCTTTTCGGGGGACGCCATGAACAAGATTCCCGTTTTCGCCACGGCCGTCGCGGCGTACCGATTCGCCATCGCGAACTATCTGCGGATCCTCGGCGTTTCCTGGGTCGCCATGGCGCTGATAGGGGCGGTGGCCGTCTGGCTGTTCTTTCCCGTGATGCAGACGATGCTGCGCGCCGTTCAAGCGCACGATCCGGCGGCGATGACGGGCCTGCTGGGCAGATTTTTTCTGCTCGAACTTGCGCTCTTTCTGCTGTTCGCGATTCCGACGGTCGGCGTCAACAAGCTGGTGCTGGGCCGGCCGGTGACGTGGCCATGCTTCTATGTCTCGCTGGGCGGCGACTATTGGCGCCTGGTGCTCGCCTATGTCCTGATCGGCGTCGTCGGCTATATCGCGCTGGTCGTCATCGCGGTCGGGCTCACGCTGGCGGCCATCGCGGTCGCGGGCCTGCACGGGGCGCCCCCTGCCGGCAAGGCGGCCATCGCCGAACAGGTCCGTCTGGCGCAATTTGTCATCCTGCCGTTCGTCTATGCCGCGATGGCGTTCCTGTTCGTGCGCTTCGCGGTTCTGCTCCCGCCCATCGTCATCGGCGAGAAGGTCCTGGGCCTGGGACGAAACTGGAAGCTGACCCGCGGAAATTCCTGGCGCATCCTCGGCGTGATCCTGCTGATCATGGTTCCGTTGCTCTTGCTCGGCCTCGCGCAGGTGCTGTTCCTGCTGGCGGTCGGCGGACCGGATTATTTCGGCCTGTTCGGGCCGGAAGCGACGCGACTGGCCGTGACCCGGGACATGATGCAGTTCTACGCCGATCACGCGATTGCCTATGCCCTGGTCTGGCTCGCAGCGTTCCCGATCGCCTATGGCCCGCTCCTGGCGTCGAGCAGCCTGTGCTATCGCGCCATCGTCGGCGAGTCCGGACAAATCTGACCGCCGTCATGGAGTTCCCGCAATGGGCGCGGCCCTTGTCGTCATCGATGTGCAGAAGGTCATGTTCGCCAGTCCGCAATGGATCGCGCATGACGGCGAGGCCGTGGTCGATCGCATTGCGGGGCTGATCGCCAAGGCGCGCGCCGCGGGGGTGCCGGTGCTCTTCGTGCAGCATCACGCACTCGACGAGGCGGCGATGCAGCCGGGCGCGCCAGGTTTCGACTTCGTGGACAAGCTCGCGCCGGCGCCGGGCGAGGACGTCACCGTCAAGCACCGCTCCAGCGCCTTTCACGGCACCGATTTCGACGCCAAGCTCAAGCGCGCCGGCATCGACCATCTCATCGTCACCGGCATGCAGTCGGAATACTGCGTCGATTCCGCGATCCGCGGCGCGGTGGAGCGCGGCTACAAGGTCACCCTGGTCGCCGATGCGCATTCCACCTTCGATTCGAAAGTGGCGAAGGCCAAAGACATCATCGCCATCCAGAACGACACGATGGGCGACAGCTTCGCATCCGTGGTGCCGGCGGCGCAGGTTCGCTTCCTCTGAAATCCTCCCCGCTGCGCGGAAGGAGGACCTACAGTTTCACCCTCCCGGTCGCGATCGCATCCACGGCCTCCGCCGTCAACGGTTCATAGGCGCCGCTCGCGGGATCGAGCCAATAAAGCGGGTCGCGGATCGTGCCGGGATCGAAGCCGTCCTTCACCAGCTCGACCTTGCGCTGCTTGAACGTGCCGGTGATCTCCAACTGCGGCAGCAGGCGCAGGAAGACCGGCCGTGCATAGGGCGCCAGATTGCCCGCCAGCGCCGCCGGCAGTTTCGACACGTCGAAGCCGGCGCCGGTGACCAGCGCCGCCATGCCGGCGCGCCCGTCCGCCCCCGGCACCTGCACGCCATAGACATTGGCTTCCCGGATTCCCGGCACCACGCCCAGCGCCTCGGCGACCTCGCTGGTCGCCACGTTCTCGCCCTTCCAGCGGAAGGTGTCGCCGATGCGATCGACGAAATAGAAATAGCCGCCTGCGTCGCGCCGCATCAGATCGCCGGTGCGGAACCAGGCGTCGTTCTTCTCGAATACGTCGCGCAGGATCTTCTTCTGCGTGTCGGCCGCCTTGGTGTAGCCGTCGAAGGTCTTGCCGGGCTCGTCGGCAATTCTGCCGATGGTCTCGCCCACCTCATTGTCGGCGCATTCGACGCAGAAGCCGTCGGGCCCGCGCACCGGCTCCTCCTTTTCGACGTCGAATTTGACGACGCGCGTGGCGACGATGCCGCGCATATAGGACGGCACGCGCCCGACCGCGCCCACCGTGCCGTCGTAATTGAGCATCGAGACGTTGCCTTCGGTGGCGCCGTAGAACTCGATGATCTTCGGGATCGCGAAGCGGTCCTGGAAATTGCGCCAGATCTCCGGGCGCAGCCCGTTGCCGGTGATGACGCGGATGGAGTGGTCGCGCTCATGCGCCGACACCGGCGCGTTCAACAGATAGCGGCAAAGCTCGCCGATATACTGGAACATCGTCGCATCGTAGCGGTGCACGTCGTCCCAGAATTCGTGCACCGAGAATTTGCGCTTGATGACCACCGATCCGCCGGTCAGGAAGGCCGGCCCGATGGCGCAGACGCCGCCGGCGGTGTGATAGAGCGGCAGCACATTGTACATCCGGTCGCTGGCGCGCGCGTTCAGTCCGCTGGCGAAGCCGTGCATCATGAACAGCATGCGCAGATGGGTGAAGTTCGACGCCTTGGGCAGGCCCGTCGTGCCCGAGGTGTAGATGTAGAACGCCTTGTCCTTGCAGGCCACGCCGGCGCGCAGATCAGGCCCCACCGCATCGCCCGAAAGCGCGGCGAGGGCGGCGTCGAAATCCTCCATCCCGGCGCTTGCGCCGCCGGCGCTCCAGGCGACGGGCGCGGGCGCGATCTGGCTCTGCGCCTCGGCAAAGGTGGCGCACAATTCGGCGCCGACGATCGCGTGTTTGGCGCCGGCGATGGCGATCGAATGGGCCAGCGGCGCGCCGCGCAGATTGGTGTTGATCAGCGCCGCCACGGCTCCCGCCTTGAGCAGGCCGAGCCAGGTGGCGACATATTCCGGCCGGTTCTCCATCAGGAGCGCGACCGCGTCGCCGCGGCCGATGCCGTTCGCGTGCGCCCAGCGCGCCACGCGGTTGGCATGGGCATCGAGCGCGGCATAGCTCATCGTCCGGTCGAGATAGTGGAACGCGATGTTGTGCGGGGTGGCGCGCGCCTGGGCTTCGACGATGTCGACGACGGTGTGGGGGCTCTGCGGCGTCACGCCCCGCAGCGACAGCAAGGTGCGGGCGATGGCCGATATATAAGTGGCTTCGCGCGAAAGAGCGCCGAACAATCCCATGCCGACCGCGACAGACAGAAAACCGGTTCGAACGCTATGCCTACACGGTTAACGATCCCGAAACCATGAGCGAACCGCTCGACCTCAAAGGGCTCAAATGCCCGCTGCCCGCCCTGTTCGCGCGCCGTGCCCTCGCCAAGGCCGCGCCGGGCGCCACGCTGGTCGTCGTCGCCGACGATCCGCTGGCCGCCCTCGACATTCCCCATATGTGCCGGCAGGAAGGCTATGAGGTCGTCGCCGTCGCGCGCGACGGCGCGCAGGCGACCTTGACGTTGCGGCGCCCTGCCTAGTTGGACGCCGGCGGCGGCGCCGCTTGTGGGCCCAGCCGCGTGATCACGTCGGACGCCTGCAGCGCATGCGGGTCGGCCTTCGCCTGATCGGGCGTCAGAAGGATGATCTCGGCATAGGCCTCATACTGGGTCGTGGGAAACGCGGTCGAGCTCGATCGCCAATAGGGGTCCCAGGGATCATAGGCCCAGCTGTGCCAATACCAGCCGAAGCTGGGGCCGAAGCCGGGGTAATCGGCGAAGTCGGTATGGTAGGTGGTCTTGGCCTGGGTGTTGCGGGTGTCGAACTCGAACCAGTCGAACCCGGCATCGCGCGCCACTTCGGCGGACCGGAGCAGCAGAAAATTCTCCACCATGTTCCGCTTGGTCGCCGAGTTGCCGACAAAGGTCACGCGGTAGCGATTGGTGGCCAGACGCTCGTCGGAATAGCCCGGGCCGCCGCCGGTCGCCGGCACGAACGCGGTCGGCGTGGTGCAGGCCGCAAGCGCCAGGACAACCAACGAAGCCGATAAGCTTTTGAAATTCATCGCAGTACTCCGTCTGCCCCAGCGGCCGTCGGACTATAGACCCCGTCCTTCTGCCTGGCTTGTCCGAAAATAGCGCTACTTTATAACTGAATGGTCAGTTATTAGTATGGACCATGGAACCACAGTCCCAGGTATCGGAGCATCGCTGGACCCGCCGCAAGCAGGCCCGCCCCGGCGAGATCCTCGATGCCGCACTGAAAGTATTTGCCGCCAAGGGCTTCGCCGCCGCCCGGATGGACGACATCGCGCGCCAGGCCGGCGTCACCAAGGGCACGATCTATCTCTACTTCGAGAACAAGGAGGCGGTGTTCAAATCGCTGGTGCGCGAGGCGATCGGCACCACCATCGCAACCGTCGCCGAACAGATGGGCGGTTACCGCGGCACTGCGCGCGAGCTCATCCGCTTCGCGCTCGGCGCGATGGCGAACCTGCTGGTCGCCGGCGACCGCGTCGTGCTGCCCAAGATCATCGTCGCCGAAAGCGGCAATTTCCCCGAACTCGCGCGCTTCTATCGTTTCGAGATCATCGAAAAGGGGCTCGGCGCGTTTTCCGCCGTGATCGCCCGCGGCATGGCGCAGGGCGAATTGCGCAAGCTGCCGGTCGAGCATGTCGTGCGGCTCTGCATCGCGCCGGTGCTGCTGGGCGCGATCTGGCACAGCACCTTCGCGCAGTTCGACGCCGAACCTTACGACTACCAGGGCCTGATCGACACCCATCTCGACATCCTGTTTCGCGGCCTGGCGCCCGACGGAGCCTCATCATGAAACACGCGCTCTTGGCGATGCTTCTGCTGCTGGCCGGCTGCGGCCGGACCGACGACGAGCGCTGGCTCGGCTATGTCGAGGGCGAGGACGCCTTCATCGCCGCGCCGCAGGCCGGCTGGGTCGCCCGCCTCGGCGTCCAGCGCGGCGATGTCGTGAACGTCGGCGACAAGCTGTTCACGCTCGACGACGCCAACCAGGCCGCGGCGCGCGACCAGGCGAATGCCGCGATCGCGCTGGCGCAGAGCCAGCGCGTGGCGGGGATCGCCAATCTGGTGCTGACGCAGAAGGAATTGGCGCGCCAGGCCGCGCTGCTGGCGGCCGGCGCCGGCACCCGGCAAGCCTATGACGTCGCCAAGGCGGCCTACGATTCGGCCGGCGCGCAGGTCTCGCAGATCGATGCGCAGATCGCCCAGGCGCGCGCCGGCCTTTCGGGCGCGGCCTATCAATTGTCGCAGCGCGATGTCGTCTCGCGCACCGCCGGCCGGGTCCAGGACGTCTATTTCCGCGCCGGCGAATACGCCCCGGCGATGACCCCGGTGGTGTCGGTGCTGCCGCCGGCGAACATCTATGTCCGCTTCTTCGTGCCCGAGAGCGCGTTTTCCCGCGTCAAGCTCGGCCAGCGCGTCGCCGTCGGATGCGACGGCTGTGCGGCGGGCATCGTCGCCACCGTCACCTTCATCGCCGCGCAGGAGGAATTCACCCCGCCGGTGATCTTCTCGCGCGAAAGCCGCAGCAAGCTCGTCTTCAAGATCGAGGCGCGCGCGCCCGGCGGCCTCAAGCTCAATCCCGGCCAGCCGGTCGATGTGCGGCCGCTTTAGAATGAACGCCGGCCTCGCCATCGACGTGCATGGCCTGACCAAGCGCTTCGGGGCCAAGCTCGCGGTCGATCATATCGACATCCAGGTCCCGGCCGGCCAGGTCTGGGGCTTTCTCGGCCCCAACGGCTCGGGCAAGACGACCACGATCCGCATGCTGTGCGGCCTGCTGCGCGCCGACGAGGGCCATGGCACGTGCCTCGGCTACGACGTGCGCACCCAGTCCGAGCTGATCAAGCGCAATGTCGGCTACATGACCCAGAAGTTCAGCTTCTGGGAGGATCTTTCGATCCGCGAGAATCTGGATTTCGTGGCGCGCATGTACGAGCTGCCCAAGGCGCGCGCCGCGGTGGACGGCACGCTCGAACGGCTCGGCCTCGTCACGCGCCGGAACCAGCTTGCCGGCGATCTGTCGGGCGGCTGGAAGCAGCGCCTCGCGCTTGCCGCCTGCATGCTGCACGGCCCCCAAATGCTCCTGCTCGACGAGCCCACCGCCGGCGTCGATCCCAAGGCGCGGCGCGATTTCTGGGACGAGATCCATCGCCTGAGCGGCGACGGCCTCACCGTTCTCGTCAGCACGCACTACATGGACGAGGCCGAGCGCTGCGACCGAATCGTCTACATCAATCTCGGCGACATCGTCGCCCGCGGCACCGTCGCCGAGGTCATCGCCCGGTCCGATCTCACCACCTTCATCGTCGAGGGGGACGGCGCGCGCGCCCTGGCCGGGAAGCTGCGCGGCATGCCGGGCGTCGAATTCGTCGCCTTTTTCGGCGCCGCGCTGCATGTCAGCGGCCGCGACAAGGCGGCCCTCGAAGCCGCGCTCGCGCCCTTTCGCGGCCAGCCCGGCCTCGATGTCCACGAAGCGGCGCCCAGCCTCGAAGACGTCTTCATCCAGCTCCAGGAACAGGGCAAAGGGGACTACGCGTGACGCCTCCCCAAAGCCAACATCGTCATGGCCCGCGCTTCTCCCTCCGCCGCATCTTTGCCATGCTCGCCAAGGAATTCATCCAGCTTCGCCGCGACCGCATGACGCTTGCCCTGATCCTGGGCGTGCCGCTGATGCAGCTCCTCCTGTTCGGCTTCGCGATCAACAACGATCCCAAGCATCTGCCGACCGCGGTGGCGATCCTGGATCCGGGCACCTTCGCCGATTCCATCGTCGCGGCGCTGAACAATTCCGGCTATTTCGACGTGGTCAAGGCGACCGACGATCCGAAGGAGGCGCTGCGCCTGCTGGCGCAGGACAAGGTCTCCTTCGTCGTCGAGATCCCGGCCAATTTCAGCCGCGATCTGGTGCGCGGCGCCCGGCCGCAGCTTCTCATCCAGGCCGACGCGACCGATCCGGCCTCCTCCTCCAACGCGGTGGGCGCGCTGGGCGAGATCGCGACGGATGCCTTGCGCGGCGACCTGGTCGGGCCGCTCGCGATCCGCGCCCAGCCGCAGCCGGCCTTCACCGCCGTGATCCACCGGCTCTACAATCCCGAGATCGTCACCCAGTACAACATCGTGCCCGGCCTGCTCGGCATCATCCTGACCATGACCATGGTGCTGATGACCTCGATGGCGCTGACGCGCGAGCGCGAGCGCGGCACCTATGAGAACCTGCTCGCCATGCCGGTCACGCCGCTCGAGATCATGATCGGCAAGATCGGCCCCAACATCCTGATCGGCTTCGTCCAGGCCGGCCTGGTGCTCCTGGCCGCCCGGGCGATCTTCGGGGTGCCGATGGTCGGCTCGCTGTGGCTGCTGGCGGCGGTGACGCTGCTCTTCATCGCCGCCAATCTGGCCGTCGGCTATACCTTCTCCACCATCGCGCAAAGCCAGCTCCAGGCCATGCAGATGATGGTCTTTTTTCTTTTGCCGGCGATCCTGTTGTCGGGCTTCGCGTTCCCGTTCCGGGGGATGCCGGCATGGGCGCAAGGGATCGGGGAAGTCCTGCCCGCCACCCATTTCCTGCGCGTGGTCCGCGGCATTTTGCTCAAGGGCAATGGTCCGGTCGAGATTTGGCCCGATGTCTGGCCGCTTATTCTCTTTCTGTTCGCGTTGGGCGGCGTGGCGTTGCTGCGCTTCCGGCGCACCCTGGACTGAGGCGGGCTTGCTAAAGCTAACCGTCCGTTACAAATTCCGGGCCGAATGCACCTCCCCGGCCAGCGGGGCGTTTCCTTCGGAAATTCGCGTGGGGTCCGAACGCTTCGTATGACCGGTCTGTCCTTGATCTTGCAATGTCTGCTGGCGGGCGTGTTGTGCGTCATCGCGGCGCTGTCGCTGCAGCTGGTCGCGCTTGGCTATTTCCGCCTGTTCCGGGCGCCGCCGCGGGTGCGCCAGCCCAAGCTTCCCGACGAGGCGCTGCCCCGCGTGCTGGTCCAGCTGCCGGTCTGCGACGAGGGGCCCCTCGCCGTGCGGGTCGCCGCCGCCGCGGCGCGATTGGATTGGCCGCGCGACAAGCTCGAGATCCAGGTGCTGGACGACGGCCGCAAGGGCAACCCCGAAGACCTCGTCCGCGCCATCCGTGCCGTGGTGCCGGACGGCGTGAACCTGAACGTGCTGCGCCGCGGCGAGCGCTCCGGCTTCAAGGCCGGCAATCTCGCCTTCGGGCTGGCGCATTGCGACGCGCCTTACGTCGCCATCTTCGATGCCGATTTCGTGCCGCCGACCGACTTCCTGCGCCGCACCGTGCCGGCGCTGGTCGCCGATTCCGGCCTCGCCTTCGTCCAGGCCCGCTGGGGCCATGCCAACCGCACCAAGAATTGGCTCACCCGCGCCCAGGGCATGCTGCTGGACGCACATTTCGCGGTGGAGCAGGAGGGCCGCTTCCGCGCCGGACTGCCGATGTCGTTCAACGGCACCGCCGGCGTCTGGAGCCGCGCCGCGATCGACCATGGCGGCGGCTGGACCGGCGACACGCTGACCGAGGATCTCGATCTTTCCATGCGCTGTGTCATGAAGGGCTGGCGCAGCGCCATGCTCTCCGACGTCGAGGTGCCGGGCGAGCTGCCCGAGACGGCGGCGGCTTGGCGGGCGCAGCAGGCGCGCTGGAACAAGGGCCATGCGCAGACCGCCGCCAAGCTGATGCCGGCGATCTGGGCCTCGCCCATGCCGCTTTGGAAGAAGGCGGCGATGACGCTGCAGATGGGCCAGTTCGCCTTCTTCGCGCTCGCCTTCGCCAGCGCCGCGATCAGCCTGACGCTCATGTATATGGACGTGGTCTATCTGCTGAGTGTTTCGCTGCTCGGCCTGTCGGTTTCCGCCCTCGGCCTGGGCGCTTCGACCGCCTATCTCTATCTCGGCCAGGCCGCGCTGGGCCGCGAGCGGCTGCCCTGCATCGCCCGCTCGATCGCGCTGGCCGTCGTGTTTCCGTCCGGGCTGATCCTGGCCAACACCCGCGCCACCTATGAGGCGTTCTTCAGCTCCCAGATGACGTTTCATCGCACCCTGCGCCCGGGGGAGAGCTATGTCGGCGGCTGGCGGGGCGGGCCGGAACTCCTGATCGGGGTGCTGCTGCCGATTTTCGCCTTCACCGAGCAGGCCTGGAGCGCGCCTTTTTTCTTCTTCGCCGTCACCGGATTGGTGTCGATCGGGGCCATGGGCCTCACCGGATCGGGAGCGCCGCTGCCCCAGCGCAAAATCCGGCCCGGAGAATAGTTGGAAAATCAAGTAAAATTTGATCTTTTCAAATGCGCCGGGTTTCTCTAACTGCGATTTGAGCGGCCACCTGTAGCGTGGACACAACACCGCTGCGAAGCAAGTTAAGGGGCCTATCGCATGACAGCTGGATCGCTCGCCTGGATGGCATCGCTGGCGTTTGCCTGCGCGTTGCTGGGCGGCTGTGCGGCGACACCCGCCCATGCGGCGCCGCTGTCGAGCGAGGCGGCGTTCAATGCCGCCGATCTGGGCACGACGCCGCCCGGCCCGATCGACGATCCGACCCTCTTTCCCGACGACGACGGCGACAGCGCGCCCGCGGCGGTGGAGGGCGCCCGCCTGCAATGCGTGCCCTATGCGCGGGCCCATTCGAATATCGATCTCCACGGCAACGCCTATACCTGGTGGGACAAGGCCGCCGGCGTCTATGCCCGCAGCAGCACGCCGGTCGTGGATTCCGTCATCGCCCTGAACGGCTATGGCCGGCACCGCGGCCATGTCGCGGTGGTGCGCCGGATCGTGTCGCCGCGCGAGATCCGGATCGATCATGCCAATTGGCTCGACGACCGGGCGATCTATGTCAACGATCCGGTGGTCGATGTCAGCGCCGATAACGACTGGTCGGTGGTGAAGGTCTGGAACATCCGCAGCAAATCCTGGGGCACGCGGACCTAGCGCGTCCAGGGCTTCATCGGGCCGGAGCCCGATGGCGCGCACGCGCTGGTCGCCTCCTACCGCAAGCCCCTGCAGGACGATCCGATCGCCCGCCAGATCGCGGCTTCCCCGGTCGCGCCAAAGGCCGCGCCCGACGATCCGATTGCCCGTCAGATCGCGGCGCCGGCGCTGCCGTCTCGGCCCGCAGCGGACGCCATCGCCCGCCAGATCGCGCTTTCGCAGGGCGAATCCGATGGTCCGGACGACGAACCTTAAGCAATTCCAACGGTCTAGGAAAAACTGGGCGCAATAAGCATCTCCCCTCTTTGCCGCGCCTTTGCGCAGGCCTATTTTCCCGCCCCTCACGGCACCCCTCCGCCGCGGGTCGCCTGCGAAAGGCGATAGCGTCGCATTCACCAAGGCCAGCTTCGCGTCAGCGCACTGCCGGATGAGCCCCAGACGAATCCCGTGAGCCAGCCAGAACGATTCGAGCCGCCGCCGGACGATCCGCTCGCCGGCACAGACCTGTCCGCGGCGCCGGCGGTGCATGCCGACGGCGGACCGCGCTCGCTCAGGCGCGATGCGATCCTGACGCTCGGCGCGCTGGGCGTCGTGTTCGGCGACATCGGTACCAGCCCGCTCTACGCCATGCGCGAGACGGTCGCCGCCACCAATCTGGGCGCCCTGCCCGGTTCGCTCGCGATCTTCGGCGCGCTGTCGCTGATCCTCTGGGCGCTCGTGATCATCGTGACGATCAAATACGTCGTGCTCATCATGCGCGCCGACAACAATGGCGAGGGCGGCGTGCTGGCGCTGGCCACCCTGGCGCATCGCTCCGCCCGGCTCGGCCGCCGCGTCAAGACCTTGATCGGCTTCGGCGCCATCCTGGGGCTGGCGCTGTTCTATGGCGACGGCATGCTGACGCCGGCGATCACGGTGCTCAGCGCCGTGGAGGGCCTGACGGTCGGGCGCCACGCGCTCGAACCCTTCGTCCTGCCGCTGACGCTGATCATCCTGGTCGGCCTGTTCCTGATGCAGAGCCGCGGCACGGCGCGGATCGGCCGCCTGTTCGGGCCGGTGATGCTGGTGTGGTTCGCGGTCCTCGTCATCCTGGGGGTCAGCTGGATCGTGCGCGCGCCGCAGATCCTGGCGGCGGTCAATCCGCTCTACGGCATCGAATTGTTCATCCGCGAGCCGTGGACGGCGTTCGTCGCGCTCGGCTCGGTCGTGCTGGCGGTGACCGGCTGCGAGGCGCTGTACGCCGACATGGGCCATTTCGGCCGCCGTCCGATCCGCGCCGCCTGGTTCTTCGTGGCGCTGCCGGCGCTGGTGATCAACTATTTCGGCCAGGGCGCGTCGCTGCTGATCGATCCGCGCCATGCCGGGACGGTGTTCTATTCGATGGCGCCGCATTGGGCGCATTACCCGATGATCATCCTGGCGACCTTCGCCAGTATCATCGCCAGCCAGGCGGTGATCTCCGGCGTGTTCTCGATCACGCGCCAGGCGGTTCAGCTCGGCCAGCTCCCGCGCATGGAGATCCGCCACACCTCGGCGACCGATTACGGCCAGATCTACGTTCCGCGCATGAATGCGCTGCTGCTGATCGGCGTGGTCCTGATCGTGCTGGTCTTCCGCAGTTCGAGCAATCTCGCCGCGGCCTATGGCATTGCGGTGACCGGCGTCATGGTGATCGACACCTTCCACGCCTCCCTGGTCGCGGCGCGGCAGTGGCATTGGGGCGTCAGGCTGGCAGCGGCGACTTTCGGCCTCCTCGCGCTGATCGACGTGACGATGCTGGCGTCCAATCTCCTCAAGATCCCGCAAGGCGGCTGGCTGCCGCTGGCGATCGCCGCCGGCGTGTTCACGGTGATGGAGACCTGGCGCATCGGCCGGCGCGTGCACCAGGAACGCATCCGCAGCGAATCCATGCCGCTGAACCTGTTCCTGGAGCGGGCCGAGAAGACGCCCCTGCGCGTCGCCGGCACGGCGGTGTTCATGAGCTCGCGCAACGACGTCATGCCCGGCGCCCTGCTGCACAATCTCAAGCACAACAAGGTGCTGCATGAGCGCGTGATCCTGTGCAACGTCACGGTCGAGGACCAGCCCATGGTCCGTGCCGACAAGCGCCTGGAGGTGCAGAAACTCGGCAAGGGCTTCTTCAGCGTGCGCATCCATCACGGCTTCTTCGAGACGCCGGACGTGCCGCGCGCCCTGGCGCAGGCGCGGCCTTTCGGCATCGTGGTCGATGTGGCGACCACGACCTTCTTCATCGGTCACGAGACGCTGGTGCTGGCCGAACACCCCGCGCTGGGACGCTGGCGCACCTGGCTCTATATGCAGCTCGCCTCCAACGCGCTGTCGCCGGCGCGCTTCTACCACCTGCCGCCCAACCGCGTGGTCGAGCTGGGCACACAGGTCACGATATGAAATCCGTGATAGGGACGTGCCGTTCGCGGTCTCGCGATTCTGCGTTCGGAGGCTCAAGGTGAATTCACCGGCCCTGGCGGCCTCGCACGGCGCCGCGTCGCCCTTCCGGCGCGAGGCGCGGCTGACCCTGGGCGCGCTGGGCGTGGTGTTCGGCGATATCGGCACCAGCCCGCTCTATGCCGTCAAGCAGTCGGTGCTCGCGGCCGGCGGCGCGGCGCCCAGCGCCGCCGCCGTGCTGGGTGCGCTGTCGCTGATCTTCTGGTCGCTCCTGATCGTGGTGACGATCAAATACGTCGTCTTCATCATGCGCGCCGACAACAATGGCGAAGGCGGGGTGATGGCGCTGGCGGCGCTGGCGCACCGCTCCAGCGGATTGGGGCGGCGGCTGAAGACGACCATCGCTTTGGTCTCGCTGGCCGGCCTGGCGCTGTTCTACGGCGACGGCATGCTGACGCCGGCGATCTCGGTCCTGTCGGCGGTCGAGGGCCTGGGAGTGGAAAGCAACAGCCTCAAGGAATTCGTTCTGCCGTTCACCCTGGTCATCCTGGTCGGCCTGTTCCTGCTCCAGCGCACCGGGACGGAGCGGATCGGCAGGCTGTTCGGCCCCGTCATGGTCGTCTGGTTCCTCGTGCTGGCGCTGATGGGCGCGGTCGCGATCGTACACAACCCCCATATCCTGCGCTGCGTCGATCCCTGGTACGGCGTCGCGCTCTTCCTGCACCGCCCGTGGACGGCCTTCGTGGCGCTCGGCTCGGTCGTGCTCGCCGTCACCGGCTGCGAGGCGCTCTATGCCGATATGGGCCATTTCGGCCGCCGCCCGATCCGCAACGCCTGGCTCTATTTCGCGTTGCCCGCGCTGCTGCTGAACTATTTCGGCCAGGGCGCGGCGGTGCTCTCCGATCCGGGCGCGACCGCCAACACCTTCTACGCGCTGGCGCCGCACTGGGCGCATTACCCCGTCGTCGCGCTGGCCACCGTGGCGACCGTGATCGCCAGCCAGGCGGTGATCTCCGGCGTGTTCTCCATCACCCGCCAGGCGGTGCAGCTCGGCCAGCTCCCGCGCATGGAGATCCGCCACACCTCGGCGACCGAGGTCGGGCAGATCTATGTGCCGCGGATCAACGCCATGCTCGCCGTCGGCGTCGTCCTGATCGTGCTGATCTTCAAGAGTTCCGACGCGCTGGCCGCGGCCTATGGCATCGCGGTGACCGGCGTCATGGTGATCTCGACCTTCCTGGTCGGCGTCGTCGCCATCAAGCGCTGGCATTGGCGCAGGCCGGTCGTGTTCGCGGTGTTCGGGGCGCTCGGCCTGGTCGATATCGCCTTCCTGTCGTCCAACACGCTCAAGGTGGTGCAGGGCGGCTGGCTGCCGCTCGCCATGGCGGCGACGGTGTTCGTGCTGATCGACACCTGGCGCGTCGGCCGCCGGGTGCATCTGGAACATCTGCGCGACGGCACGCTGCCGATCGATCTGTTCCTGGCGCGCGCCCCGGCCGAGCGGGTCGCCGGCACCGCCATCTTCCTCGCCGCGCGCACCGATGTGACGCCCGGTCCGATGCTGCACAGCCTCAAGCATTATCACGTGCTGCATGAACGCGTCGTGCTGTGCTCGATCACGGTGGACGACATCCCGTTCGTGCCGCTGAAGCGCCGGGTCGAGGTCAAGAAGCTCGGCAAGGGCTTCTACGAAGTGAAGATGCGGTTCGGCTTCTTCGAATTCCCCAACGTGCCCGAGGCGCTGGAGCGCTGCCGCGCCCATGGCCTGGCCCTGGACGCCGACACCTCGACCTTCTTCCTCGGCCGCGAGACGCTGGTGGCCGGCGCCCATCCGGGCCTCAAAAGCTGGCGCATCGCGCTCTACACCTGGCTGGCGACCAACGCGCTGTCGCCGGCGCGCTTCTTCCAACTGCCCCCCAACCGCGTGGTGGAGCTGGGGACGCAGATCACGATTTGAACGCTCCAAAGCGTCATGCCCGTTTGACGCGCAGGCTCGACGCGGCGCGCTAGAACAGGTGGCCGGCCTTCTCGGCCTTGGTGCGCAGATAAGCGCTGTTGTGCTTGTTTTCCGCGAACGCATGGCGCACCCGCGCCGTCACCGCGATGCCTTCCGCTTCCAGCCCTGCGATCTTCGCGGGATTGTTGGTCATCAGCCGCACTGCGCCGTAACCCAGCAAGGCGAGCATCCGCGCCGCAACCCCATAGTGCCGTTCGTCGGCCGCGAAGCCGAGGCGCTCATTGGCCTCGAAGGTATCGAGCCCCTGGTCCTGCAGGCCGTAAGCGCGCAGCTTGTTGGTCAGCCCGATGCCGCGCCCTTCCTGCGCCAGATAGAGCACGATTCCACGGCCCGCCTTTGCAATCGCCGCGATTGCGGCGCGCAGCTGCGCGCCGCAGTCGCATCTGAGCGAGCCCAGCACGTCGCCGGTGAAGCATCCCGAATGCATCCGCGTCAGCACGGGCTCCGACGCAGGCGGCGCGCCGATCAGGACGGCACAATGCTCGGGTCCGCCATCGGCGGATCGGAAGCAGACAATCTCGCTCTCTTCGGCGCCCTCCAGCGGCAGGCGGGCGCGCGCGACGATCGCCAGGCCGCCGCCGCGCTCCATGGCGCGCGGCGCATCCGCCGCTTGCGTCTCGATCCATCGCGCCACATAGC